>JACRAV010000031.1 GCA_016213305.1 Candidatus Zixiibacteriota bacterium
CTTTGCAGTCCTGCACGACAAACTCAAGCTCCTTGATCAAATCTTGGTTGCCCGGGTCTTCGCAGGCCACACTCAGTTCCCGCCGCGACGCGTCATAGGCAAACGGCACAACCGTCCGCGCCATCGCCACATTCGCCGGAATGAGGTCCAGAACTTCCGGCGCAATCTCCTGCTCCGAAAGCACGATCCCCTCACAGTGGTATTGCTTGGTCAGAGCGCGAACCAGTCCGGCCTCGGTCAGCCACCCGTTGCGAATCAGGTGTGAGCCAAGTCGCCCGCCCCGCTCTTTCTGCATACCCAGGGCGTACTTGATTTGCTCCTCGGTTACCAGCCCCTCGTACAGGAGAATTTCATCGAGGCGAAGTATTGGTTTTTGGGCGTCAGTCATCGGTAGTCCGCAAGGTCGTTATGTCCAATCGTTGCCATATCAATAGTCCGTCGCGCCATGCTCCCGGTTCACCGAATCCCGGCCGGTTCCGGCGGCGGGTGCATCACGCCTGTTCTGGTATATCATCGGAAGATTTATCCGAAAATGTACCCGCGACGCGGTCCCGGTGCTGTTCAGAATATGAACACCCCCCGCCAATCGCGCGGTTGCAACCGGAACGGCCATGTATTAGGTTCTCAGGGTGCCTGATAAACGAAGAGAGACAACCATCAAGCTGACCGCCGAGGTCGCCTGCGCCGGTTGAGCGTCCAAACTGGGGCCAAAGTTTTTGGCCGAGGTCCTGAGTAGTCTGCCCCAATCGAGCCATCCCAACCTGCTCGTCGGGTTCAACAAGGCGGACGATGCCGGAGTTTATCGCATAAGCGAGACCCAGGCGCTTGTCCAGACGGTGGACTTCTTTCCGCCCATTGTCGATGACCCGTTCTGGTTCGGTCAGATTGCGGCCGCCAACGCCCTTTCCGACGTCTATGCGATGGGTGGGACACCCCTGACCGCCCTGAACATTGTCGGGTTTCCGTTAGGGACTATGCCCCCGGACATTCTCACCGAAATCCTGCGGGGTGGGAATGAAAAGGTCGTCGAGGCCGGCGCCGTCGTGGTCGGCGGACACTCGATCAAGGATAAGGAACTCAAGTTTGGTCTGGCGGTGACCGGACTGATCGACCCGCGCCGGATTGTGACCAATTCCGGCGCGAGACCGGGGGACGTTTTGTTTCTGACCAAAGCCCTCGGCACCGGCATTATCACCACCGCTATCAAGCGAAACGCGGTACAAGCCACGGTGGCTGATGTCGCGATCCGACAGATGGCCGCTTTGAACAAAGTCGCCGCGGAGCTGATGGTGCAGTACAAGGCCGCCGCCGCAACCGACATCACCGGCTACGGCCTTCTGGGACACGCCTATGAGATGGCCGCCGGTTCCACGGTGACGATTCGCATATCGGCCGGTAACCTGCCACTGCTTCCCGACTCCCTTCGACTGGCCGGATTGGGCATGAACCCCGGCGGTTCAAACGACAATCGCGACTACCTGGCCGGCAAAGTGCAAGTATCCGGAACCGTTGACCCCAATCTACAACACCTGTTGTATGATCCGCAGACATCCGGCGGACTCTTCATCGCTGTTGCGGAAAGCGCCGCGTCGGAGTTCGCCGCCGCGCTTGGCTCGGCGGGACTGCCCAATCAGCCAATCGGCCGCGTGGAAAGCAAAGGCCCCTTTCCTCTGATTGTCGAACCGTGATCCCGTCACCGACCAATCGCTCCAAGGCCGCGTGGCTGATATTGATTTTGATCATGCTGGCCGCCGGCTGGTGGGCTTGGAATCGTGATCTGGCCGCCGACCCTCCCCCCAATTTCTCAGGGATATCGCAGTCACTTTCCACCGACCCGGCCCTGTATACCTATCACGCCCGCAACCGCGTTCTTTTTGGACAGGCCGATCCGCTCGGCGATTCCCGCTGGATTCTCTTTGAAAAATCGTTCGCCGGCCTGCTGGCCACCATCTGGTTCCGAGTCAGCTCACCCGACATCGAACATGGCCGTCAGGTTGGAATCTTCTTGTCTTTTGCGGCGCTCATTTTCTTTCTCGTCGGCTTGTGGAAACACCACCGACCCTGGGTGACCGTCGCGGTGGCCTTGCTTTATCTGACCAATTGTACTCTGTTCGTGTACGGCCGGTATCCATTCCTTGAGATAAGCTTGATGTTCTTCGCCGGCCTGGTCTTTCTCATGTATGCCTGCTGGGGGGACCGGTGGTGGGGATTATGTCTGGCCATCTGCGGCGTCGCGCTGGCGACGTTTACCGGTAAATTGTTCGGGGTATTACTACTTCCCACTCTCATGCTGGCCGACTGGATATCATCCGCCAAAGAAACCCGTCTCCGCCGGTTGGGCATGATGGCCGGGGTATTCGTGGCGGTGTCGGCAATTCTGGTCGTCCTGCTGTTCGGGTCACACACTAGCGACGCTTTCGGCTTCCTGCGGGAACAAACCGTTGGATATCGGGGACTTCCCACAGGACTCAGCTCGCCGTGGGCATTCGTCGAAAGCGTGATTGGCTTCGGGTTTCTAAGCGGGCTGTACGTCGTCAGCCCCGAACTTCTCGTCATGCTGATGGCGGCGCTGGGGCTTGTGTTCATCGGCCGATCCAACCGGCCCAATTTGCTTTCGGGACTGCCACGCACGACCCTCCTGGCCCTGTTCTGGGTATTCCTGACCTGGCTCGCCATGGCCCCCCAGACGATATGTCCCACTCGCTACCTGCTGACGTTGATCCCGGCTATCGCCATTCTCTTCTTCTCGCTGGCCGATGTCATTCAGGGGCGCGGTGAAGCATGGAATGTCAGGTTCTCATGGTTATCGGCGGTCGGTGCAGGCGTATTCTGCTGGGTGGTGGCCGCCCAGGTCTGTATACGCCTCTGGCTGACCGACGATCCTAATACCGATTACATTGTCGGCGTCTGGTACACGCTCCCCGTTGGGGTCGCCGCTGTGTTCATTGCCCGCTATCCGGTTAACCGCCTCGACTGGCATCTGAGGCGTAGTTTCGTTTCCGGAATCGTGGTCGTCGCTCTGATCGGAACCGTCGGCTCAACAATATACAGCGCCACAAAGTCGAAACTTGCCGAGTCTCAATACAGCATTGCGACCGCCAACACCGATCTGGGATACCTGCTCGGTCCGGGGGCGGTGATCTCCGGGCCGTACGCCGCCGCCCTCACCCAGCAGAACCAACTTCTGTCTCATCCGCATTTCTTCGGCGAGACCTGGTCCGACAGTGCCCTGTTCGTCACCCTTCCCATCACCCACCTGGCGGTTGACGGATCCAATTTCGCCAGAGCGCGCAAGCAGAGCCGGTCGCTGGAATCGGCCCGGCCGGTGACCGGGTACTGGATCGGTTCCCATGAAATCACCATCTTTGACATCAGTCAGGTCTATGACAATCCGGCCGCCAACAAGTACCCGCACTCTACGTATGAACGGGCCGCTATCTATTATGACGCCAACCAGTTTGACAGCACGATGATCCTGCTGGCCGCCTCCCCAGATCTAATTAACAACTCCCGGTCGGCGGCCTTGCTGTATGCCCGTGCGATGTACAGAGTCGATCTCGATTCCGATGCCGTCCATAACTACATGGTCCTGCACCGGTTGTACCCTACCGACTTTTTGATAACCCTTGAAGCGGCCAATGTCCTCCATCAGATCGGCGAAGTCCGGAATGACTCGCTCCTTGTCGGCACCGCCCGGGGACTCTATCGGGATGCGGCTGACCTCAACCCCCATGAGGGCCAAAGGGTCCTTGAACTGTACAACCAGACGGCCGAGTATTTCAAGACCCAGCGCACCCGCCGACCCCAGAACAAATAGGGCCGCCATTGCCCCGTTTGCTCTTGACCACCCTGCGCGTCTCGGCGTCTTTTTGGGTTCCGCGATATCAGACGAAGTGCGTCTAACATTAGAAAAACTCAAGATCGGTCCGACTTTTTCCGAACCGTTTGCGTAGAAGTAGTACAACCTGTTTTTGGTTGTGTCCCGACGCTGAGCGGGATATTGTTAATGGAGAAACGGGAGGTTGGCATGGAGATTGGATTGATTTATTCCAAGAGCGACCCCCGGCAGGCGCACGCGCGCAACTTTGTCTATCGCTATCTCGCCGAGCATGGAGTGCTCGCCGAGGTGGTTGAAGAAGACCAGCCGGTTAAGTCACCCACGCTCATCATCAACGGGTACACGCTGATGGATATGCGACAACAGCAACGCGACAGCGACGCGCCGATGTTTCCGGGGCCTGAGGACATGGCCCGTGCTCTTGAACAGCACGCCTGGCGTCCCTGATTCTTGCTTTCGGTAAGCTGTGCGGCCGGCGCTTCCTTGCGCCGGCCGTTTTTCTTGATTAACTCGTGGCGTCAAGGTCTGTGGTTGGCGTACGTCCCCGTGCGCCAACTGAGAGCTGACGGCACAAGCACAGGGCTTGTGCCCTACTCAATCACCACAAACTTCCCGATCTGCGTCCGACCTTCCGATTCCACCACAAAATAATACAACCCGCTCACCGCCAGCATCGTGTTCAGCGTGATCAAATCCCACGCGTCATGCATCGACTGCGGATCATCCGCCGGATAGTCATGCACCCACGACCGCACCAGATCGCCATCCAGAGAATAGATCGAAATCGTGCACTTCGCCGGTAGATTCCCGAAATTCACCCGGTGCGACCGAGAGGCAATCTGCTGGTTGTCGTGATTCTCATACCCCAATTCGGCATAGTTGGCATACAACCGGTAGGGATTGGGATAGACATAGACGTTCAGGTTCTGACTGGCGGCGCCGTCGGATGAGGTCTGGGCATAGGCAACGGTCATGTTCTGACGCTTACTCGATTCTTTTGCCGGGATATTCCCCTTGGCAAACCCGAAGTCAAAAGCCGTTACGCTCACATACTGGGCGATCGTGGGAAGGAGGTTGTCAACCTCGTATTCATACTCATAGTACTTGGGGAGGGGATCGCCATGCTCGCGGGTCAGGTCGTCTTCGGTCCATTGGGTGGTATCCGTGCCGAGGTACCGGGCTTCGGGATAGACTTTGTGTACGCCCGGAGCCATCAGTGAGGACAGGTTATAATCCACCGGTGCGAACATGTAGAGCGTGTCCAGTATGTGCAGGGGGTTGTCCTTGGTGTATAGGAGCGGATTGAAACCCTGTCCGTAGAGCTGTTCCAGTGAATCAATGGTAAATGGCAGGTCGGCCGTCACCCAGGCATAGGTGTTATTCGGTTTCTTCTTCAGAAAGTACCGGTTGTAGTCCTGATAATCCCATGAGATCATCGTTGACATACTCGACTCCCGGTCATCCAGCCCCACATACACCCGGTACCCCTCGAAATCCTTCTGCCGGGTGAACGGATCGATGGCATTCTGCGAGTAATACCCGTTCCAACGAAGGACCAGCTTGTTTATTGACGGGATGACCTTGAGTTTGGGCGAGGGGGGCGGGACATCGGCGCGGAAATCGGGGACGCCGTCCCCTTCGTACCACTGGGTGTCGGCGTCGCAGATGCGAAACTTCCCGAAATACCCGTCGCCGTCGGTGTCCACCCCCGGATTATCATAGACCCATTTGGCCCAGCGGGCGTTGAGGGCAAGCTCGGTGAAATCGAGCGACTGATAAAACCAGTAGGGATTGTAGGGATTCCACAAGTTTTCAAAATCCGTCGGCCGGACATGCACATTATCACCGGCCACAATGGCAATGGTGAATCCCGCTGTCGCCCCGAGGCCAAGCGTGAATCCCCCGAACGACAACATGTATTCGGTCCATCCTCCGCCAGCCACCATCAGAGCATTCTCGTCGGGGCGTTTCCACCCCGCCTCCGTCATATCAACCGTCGAGTACATCTGATCATAGTCAAATTCAGGATGACGCAGAACATAGTATCGGTCGGCATCCGGCCCATAATTTTGCTCTCCCGAACCATCGCCCAGGAACGGATCGTACTCCGTACCTTTCGGCCGTGGCTCCCAATCGTACTCACGGTAAGTCTGCCAGTCGATGTACAGGGACCACCAGTTGAAATTGTATTTCATTGAATCGATCGGAAGTCTCAGCAGGCAGATACCGGAGGCGGCGAGCGGCGATCGAAAATCCCATTCGCCCCCG
Source organism: Candidatus Zixiibacteriota bacterium (assembly GCA_016213305.1). Lineage (GTDB taxonomy): Bacteria > Zixibacteria > MSB-5A5 > GN15 > FEB-12 > JACRAV01. The sequence goes on from JACRAV010000031.1 coordinate 6,107, forward strand.
CTTGGGTCGCCGTCGTTATCCATCCCATAGGCGATATCAATTGTATCTTCAAAACCGCATCCTTCTGGAGCAGGCCATGTCTTGAGAAATCCAACTAAGTTGTCTGATGCCGCCGGATTCCAGTCCGTGTAATATCCGAAATGTGCCAGCTCGCTCACGCCGACATAGACATCCTTCAAAACCTTTCGACCGATATTCTCAATGGTATAATCGACCAGCACAAAATCGTCGATATTCGATGCCCCCCAGGCCATCGACCGTTGCGTGACTTTGACACCGAGCGGAATATGATCGCGCGGCTCACTTCGGCCAACGATCTTCCGGTCGGTCAGCGTGTCGGCGTACGAGCAGACCAGATCAAGTTCGGACCGGGCATTGGGAGAATAATTTGCGCCGCCAAAATTGTTCGACTCGTATCTGAAGGCGCCGAACGGATATAGATCCGGCCAGAATTCGCCGCCTAACGTTGTTTCTCCCTGCCAGGGAGATGCCGTAGAGACCAGCGTGTCGTTATCCACGATAGCTCCCACGCGAATGGAGATTGGACCGCCACCATATAAATCGGACCTTTTGGGATAGATCATCGCTCGCCGAAGCGGTTCACCGGTCAAGGGGTCAACCAGCCCGTGGTACACCCTGTCTGCCCCCAGATTGCCGCAGTTGTCAACCTCGATTTGGAGATTGCCCTGGTTGTGGGCGAGCCACTCAACGTAAGGGCGATTGGCGTTTTGAGCAGTAACACAAGGGGAAGATGCCTGGATCACAATGGCAATCAGAAGATAGCGACACCTTATGGTCCGTTCCTCCGACTCGGCCGTGCCTGTCCCGTATGGGTGGCTCATGTTCGTTTCTTTTCTCGGTTCGTCGCCTTGGCGGCTCATCATTTCTGATGATTCACTATAACAGTATTCGATTCACCCGCTCTTGTCAATGGAAAGCTGGTAGTGGGTCAGTTTGAAATATCTCTCCCTTGACAGATTGGCGCAATTGGCTAACTTGCGGTCGTGAAAAAGACAATCGCCCACAGCACGAAAAAGCGCGACTCCAATCAGATAGGCGCGGCCATTGTGGCGGCGGCTACCGGCGACACGCCGATA
>JACRAV010000322.1 GCA_016213305.1 Candidatus Zixiibacteriota bacterium
CTTTGGTCGGCATTCCGACGAACTCAAGACTAATTGCCGAACTTGTAGCCGACCATAGCCATGAAGGCGGTGTTCTTGACGTTGGAAGGTACGGCGCTGTCATCAATCTCGGTCAGACCGAGGTCCAAGCGCACATCGAAGAACAGTTCTCCGCTGGTCATCTTGGAGCCGAAACCGGCGCCGAAGGTGATGCCGAAATCGGTGGTTTTCAGGGAATCCTTCACATCGACCGTATCAGATTTGGCGCTCATTAAGAAGCCGAGGTAGGGGCCGACGAAAATTGTGGGTTGCATTTTCCCTTGCATTTGGGGGACCCATTTGAGAAGGACAGGGACTTCCAAGTAATCGAATTTGTTCTTTTCGGTTGCGCCTGTGGCCTCATACTTAACACCCTTCTGGACATACAGGAGCTGTGGCTGGAGAGCGAAAGTAGTGCCGAGTCCAAAGTCGGCGAAGACACCGCCGGCGAATCCGACGCGCATCTTCTTGCTTTCGCCGACGCCCGGATCCGCATCGCTCCCTGATAGGTTCCCCATGCTAAGACCGCCGGTGATGCCGAAGTGCATCTTCTTGGCGGCGGTGGCTTCCTGCGCGTTGACGCCGAGCGCCAGGACGAGCAGAAGAGCGGTGGTGAGAATCAAGAAACGTTTCATACTACCTCCCTGTTTGGAATTGATTGTGGGTTCGATGACTTCCGTTTTGAGATACGTTGCAGAAACTTGTCCTCTTTTCAGGTCCAACCTATGGAGTTCACTATGGCGTGTAAAGCACAAAATTCGGCCTGCCGGCGGGGTGGTAAGAGGGGGAATTCATGACCAATGCCGTCGGCGATGATTGTTCGGACAAGGCGCCGTCGAGCCGGGAGGCATGACGGCACGCGACCATGAACGCCGGGATGGGCATGACTTCAAAGACGCAGACCAGGAGTTCGTCTTGCGTCATATCAGACCCCCGCAGAAGATAGTTTGTCCGCGAGCGGGGGTATCGATATACATTTCGCACAATATACAACTTACGCGGGCGGTGAAGAGGGCCGAAATCTCAGGGGCGTGGCTCGCTTTGGGGCGGACGCGTCAAAAAGGTCCAAGTGCACGCGTCAACAGGGTCAAAAGAAACGCCGGATGTTAGAATCCGGCGATTCAGGAGAAATGATTAATTTATGTTAGAAGATAAAGGCGGTGATACCAGCTCCCACCCATAGTATAGTGCCTGAGGTAGAAGTGGTCGCACCATCGGGCTTATACGAATCTGACTGGAATTTCACACCTGCATCCAGCGCTACGGCGTTGGAGAGCATGAAGTTCATTCCTCCCTTACCACCAAACGTGGTCATTTTGTCTCCCTCAGAAGAGTAGAATAACATGAATCCCTTAAGGTAAGGATATATAGACCCTTTTACCTCAGTTCGGGCTCCGGACTTAAAGTAATACCCGACTTCGGGCCCAAACGTGAAACTGGAAGCACTCACGCCGCCAACGGATATGCTGGTATATGCGATCTCGGCGCCGAGTTCCAAGCCCGGAGACACGAAATATCCGATCGACGGGGTGAGCTGGACGAGAGTTGTACTACTATTGCCAACCTTGTAAAGGTCACCGCCCATAGACGAAAAACTTACCGAGCCGCCGAGGATCACGCTCCCCTTGTCGATGGGTGAATTGGCGGCTGTGCCGGTAGCGGCCAGCACGAGAAGGATAACTGTTGTGAGAATCAAGAAACGTTTCATACTACCTCCCTGATTGGAATTGAATGTGGGTTCCATGACTTCCGTTTTGTGATACGCCGTACAAACTTGTCCTCTTTTCAGGTCCAACCTATGGAGTTCATTATGGCGTGTAAAGCACAAAGTTCGTCTCCGTGGGGGGGGCGGCATGGCGCGATCATCGATGCTCAGCGCAGGTGATTATAATCGGAGGACATAGGCCGGTTTAGGCGACATTAGTCGCTTGCCAAAGACACGGGAACTCCTACATTAGGACGGTCGTTTGGATAGAATGCCGTCAAGCCGGGAGGCATGACGGCACGGCAAACTGCCGATCATTAATGTGGGTATGAACAAGGAGTGTCAGTCATAGAAAGCTACAAGATAGTTATTATCGGAGGCGGGCCGGGCGGATATACGGCCGCGATCCGGGCCGCGATCAAAGGGGCCACCGTTGCCGTTATCGAAAACCGGGAGCTTGGCGGGGTCTGCCTCAATCGGGGATGTATTCCCTCCAAGGCGCTGATTGCCTCGGCGGTGCAGTATGACAAGATGAAACATGCCGAGGCGTTTGGTATCAAGCTGGCTGTCCCGCCGGTGTACGACTGGACGGCGATGCTGGCGCGCAAAGACAAGATTGTCGGCGGACTGGTCGGCGGTATCGGCCAGTTGTTCAAGTCGCACGGGGTGACGCATTACCAGGGGTGGGGGAAAATCACCGGCCCGAATCAGGTGACGGTGATCGATGAGGCGGGCAACGAGACCAAACTGAAAGCCGACCATATCATTGTCGCCACCGGTTCGCGGGCGATTAATATCCCGGCGTTTCCGATCGACGGCAAACGGATTTTGACCTCGGACCATCTGCTCCAGCTGGCGCATTTGCCCGAATCGATTCTCATCATAGGCGCCGGAGTGATCGGGTGCGAGTGGGCCTCGATGCTGTCCCTGCTTGAGGTGAAAGTCGAGATGGTGGAAATGATGGATCGCGCCCTGCCGATGGAAGACCCGAATACCTCGACCTTGATCGAGCGGGAGTTCAAGAAGCACAAGATCGCTTTGCATACGAAGACGAAAGTGGAATCGATCAGCGGGGGACCGTCGGGGATCAGCGCGAAATTGTCGAGCGGCAAGACGATCGACGCCAACCAGGCGCTGGTATCGGTGGGACGGGCGTACAATACGCAGGATATGGGGCTGGAAGAGGTCGGCGTCGAATTGAATCCGAACGGTTCGATCAAGACCGGCGCGGATATGCGGACGAATGTCAAGAATGTCTATGCCATCGGCGATGTGCGCGGGGAGATCCTGCTGGCGTATACGGCGGTGCATGACGGTTCGGTGGCGGTGGACAACTGCCTGGGCAAGAAGGCGGCGAAGAATTATCTGGGAGTGCCGTCGGTGATATTCACGCATCCCGAAGTCGGCTCGGTCGGGTATCGCGAGCCGGAGGCGGCGAAACAATTCGACGTGGCGATCGGCAAGTTCCCGATGCGCGCACTTGGGAAAGCCCATGCCGAGGATGAAATCGCCGGCGAGGTGAAAGTGATCGGCGACAAGAAGTCCGACAAATTGCTAGGCGTACACGCAGTCGGGGTGCATGCGGCGGAGATTATCCATGTGGCGGCGCTGGCGATCAACCGTGAGCTGACGGTCACCCAGTTAGGCGAGTTGATCTTTGCTCATCCGGTGATTTCGGAAGCGATCATGGAAGCGGCCCATGATCTGCACGGCCATTCGGTGCATCTGGCGAAAAAGCGGGGATAGGGCGCAGATTTTGTTGTGACAGCGCATTTGGCAGGCGCAAACTGGCGAGAGTGTGGCGCAGAAGGTGCGTTTGTTAAGTTGTTGTGGTGCAACAACTGCAATCGCGAACAGCTCTAGATAGGCATTGTCGATACGCGCAGATACTGCGTTAAGAGGGGCGGCATCCGTTGGTTAAAACCGTATTGGTATGGCTAATAGACTGTCAAACAAACGGTTACGGTGATTTTGGTCGAATTGTTCCGGATTGGCACGGGGGTTGTATAATAGATCGGTGCAGTTACTCTTAAATATACGCAGTATGGCGGTGAAGGGTATTTAAGAGGTGGGGATAAGGAGTTGCTTGTGAGGGGCAACTCCTTTAGTTTTCGGGCCGCGTGAAGGGATTCGCGCGGCCATTTTGTTTTTGTGAGCGGGGTGGAGCGGGGCAGTTGACCTTGGCTGAAAATTGTGTACATTGGTCGGGCTTTTCACTTGAGATGGCGGTGTAGCTCAGCTGGTTAGAGCAGTGGAATCATAATCCACGTGTCCGGGGTTCGAGTCCCTGCACCGCTATTCTGACAAGATATAGAGGTTACATCGCTATCTATATTCGGGAAATGTGATTGACTAGTGACTGATACCTTGAGTTTCTTTCAATAGAGGACCAAGGCATGATATATCTATTCAATTCGGCACGCCGGGACGGCTACAAGGCCAACGTGCACAATACCTTCTATTTGCCTGCCGGTTGCGTGAATACTTATCGATATCACATTGGTCAAAATATTAGCGAAGAGGCATCCCATGCTCTATCCAGTATGTCCAGAACGGATGTATTGATCGTCTACATCGATCGATACGCGGTTAACGGCTACAAGTTTTACCCGTTGAGAAAAGGACGCCTGTGCGGTTCCGAGCCCCGTGACGGACAAGTATTCTGCGACGTTAAACTCCAGGATTATGTGTTCATAGAAGATTTGGAATCATTTCAGGGTTATCTGCATAAGTCGTTCGACGCGACAGGACTGCCTTCTGCAAGGCAAGACATCGAGGAACCACATGATGGCATGTATGTGCAAATTGGTGATCCTCTGCCGCAATCATTCAAGTTCGCTTCCAAAGAAGATGCTTGGCGTAAGTGCGTGACGATGATTTCAGAAACACAGGCAATGTCATCTAGCGCGAGCACCGAACACTTGTTCCTCAGGGCAACCATTGTTAAATCAGGGAAGCCTATTTCTAGCAAAGGGCTGAGTCCCAATAGCTCAGGCAAATTCAAATTCTCCAAAGGCTCAGCGTATGACCTCATTCTGACATATCTATTTCCCGTACAGCAAGTTGATAGTGGGCGGGCGCTCTCTTTGTCTATATCCGGTATTGCCGGTGTCGTCGAAAACCCCGAATCGAATTCGCAGATAGTTAACAAGCTGTCTGACGTTGTCAAATACACTTTGGCAATAAAGAGAACGGCAGAGTCAAACGTGCAGACCATAGCTCTCCACCCGACCACAATGTCCGGCACAACGGTGCAATTTGCCGACGCCACAATTCCACTCGTGCTTCGGTCAAGCTGGCGCGAATTTGTGGGAACTGTAATAGCTTTGAGCATCATCTCGGTCACAGGGGCGTTGCTGGGGCTCAAATTTGACGAATTAGGATGGCGTGAATTCTGGGCGAGATTACCAATCGCTATCATCAATTCTGGAGCCCTCTACGTTGTATGGAGGCTGGGTCGGAAAGTGTGATTGATTTCGGGTTTCGAAAGACGTGCTGGCAATTCGAAGTCAAAACACGACTTGCCGGTTCCAGCAACATCACGGCTCCATCCATTGATGCAGGAGACTATAGCGTAACAGGCGCTGATTACCGGACTGCTCGGTCGTTTATAGAGGAGTTCGAGTGGCTAGGCAACATGGGCACTTCAAAGCACTGTTACGCTCTAACCTGTCGCAATCAGGTTGCCGCCGTTGTGTGTTACGGTCCCCTGGTGGCTCCGAGCCATTACAGCTCAATGTTGAATCTCCAAGGTCGGGATCAGCTTCTGCAGTTATGTCGGGGGGCGACCACTTTCTGGGCTCCGAAGTTTGCTGCTAGCATGCTAATCGGGCGAAGTTTACGACTGTTGCGTGACAGATATGGGACAAAGGCGGTCATCGCTTACGCCGATCCGAGCGCCGGGGAGATCGGAACTATCTATCAAGCATGCAATGGATTTTATTTTGGCAGAACAGATCCGGGGGGTGGCAAAAAATACATAATTAACGGTCATGCCTATGACCCTCGAAAAGTGCACAAGAAATTCGGTTCTCGGGCACGGGCTCACCTTTTGACGATTGATCCCGGTTATCAAACAGTCCCGATCGGACCTAAGTACCGCTACATATTTATGACCGGGAATTCGACTGAACGCCGTAAATTGATCAAGTGCCTTGGCTCACGTATAGAGCCGTATCCCAAACGCTTATCAGGATGAGTACAGCCCTCGTCCTCACACCACCGGTATCCCGGCGTTGGAGCCGGAGATGCGTTCCTGACGGATGTCGCCGTTGATGCCTATGGTAAAGACTGAGGCGGGAAGTTCGGGCGCCACCGACTCTCGGGCATGGAGCGCCGCCTGCGCGATACCGGTGCAACAGGGAACTTCCATCTTGAGCACCGTGATGCTTCTGGGTTTGGCTTCGGCGAAGATGGTCATCAGTTTCTGGTGATAGAAATTGAGGTCGTCGAGTTTCGGGCACCCGACCAGCAGAACTTTGCCGGCCAGAAAGCGCGAATGGAAATCAGGGACGGCGAAGGGGACGCAATCAGCGCACAGCAGAAGGTCGGCGTCGAACAGAAACGGCGCGTTGGGGGCGACCAGCTTGAGCTGGACCGGCCAGGTCCGGAGTTCCGACACGCCAAGAGGGGCGTGGGTCGTGTTCGGGCGGGGCGTCGAGGCCGGGGTCAGGGTCCGGTTGGCTGAGCCGGGACATCCTCCGCCATGAGCCGGAGCGGTCATGGTCTGACGGATTTTGAGCATAGCGATGTGTCGGGCGGTGGCTTCGGCGTCGTATTCGACCGTGTCGCGTTCTTCGATCATGATCGCGCCTTTGGGGCACTTGCCCAGACAGGCGCCGAGACCGTCGCAATACACCTCGTTGACCAGTTTGGCCTTGCCATTGATAATGGCCAGGGCGCCTTCGTGGCAGGCCGGGACACAGTCGCCGCACCCGTTGCACTTTTCCTCGTCTATCCGAATGATCTGTCTGATCGCCATGGTCGTGTCCTCGTTTGTCGTTCCGGTGAACGCGGACAAGGAGGCCCGCGTGGCACCATCGTTGTTTTGAAACAATATCGGGAGAGGTACGGGAAAGGGCCTTGATATAAGTCAAGCCGGCTTTGAAGAGTGTCGGTTCACACGTCCGTCCCGTGGGGCGAGCCGGACATAAGAACCGACACAACGTGAATAAGTCAAGCCGGTGAGTGCTGATGTCCGATCGTGCGACCCTCCTATGAGAAGATGGCAGGTTCGAAGACTGCCCTACGCCTACGTTTGAGGGCAAGCAATCGGTTGACATTCTCCAATAATCATGCAACTATAACAACGCCGGATTTGGTCGATCTTTGCCGGATTTGGGCGTTTGGACCGAAAGCCGGGAAGCTCGCGAAAACGAACGGAAGGCGACGAACACGACAGTGCAGTGGCGCAAAATTCTGGGCGAACGGATCATGGTTCTCGACGGAGCCATGGGGACGATGATTCAGTCGTACCAACTGACGGAATCGGACTTTCGAGGGAGCAGATTCGCCAATCACTCGCGGGACCTTCGCGGCAACAATGACCTGTTGTGCCTGACGCGGCCGGATATCATTGCGGCCATCCATCGCGCTTATCTTGAGGCCGGCGCGGATATCATCGAAACGAATACGTTCAACGGCACGGCGATAAGCCAGGCCGACTATGGCATGTCGGCATTCGTGTACGAGCTGAATTTCTCAGCCGCCAAGCTGGCGCGTCAGGCGGCTGACGAGTGTACTTCACGGACACCCGATAAGCCGCGCTTTGTGGCGGGGGCGCTGGGGCCGACCAATCGGACCTGTTCGCTGTCGCCGGATGTGAACCGACCCGGTTTTCGTAATATCTCGTTTGATGAACTGTCCGCCGCCTACGCCACCCAGGCGGAGGGGCTGATTGACGGCGGGGTGGATATTCTGCTGGTTGAGACGGTTTTTGACACGCTCAACTGCAAGGCGGCGCTGTTTGCAATCTCGCAGATTCAGACGGCCAAACGCACCAATTTACCTGTCTGGGTGTCGGGCACGATCACCGACGCCAGCGGGCGGACATTATCGGGGCAGACGCCGGAAGCGTTCTGGATTTCGGTAAGTCACGCCGATCTGTTGTGTGTCGGATTCAATTGCGCGCTGGGGGCGGCGGCACTGCGGCCGCATCTTGAGGCGTTGTCCTCAATTGCCAGTACGTTCGTGTCGGTCTATCCGAATGCCGGACTGCCCAACGAATTCGGCGGGTACGACGAGACGCCGGCGAGCATGGCCGAGCAGATCGGCGAGTTTGCCCGCGCGGGGCTGGTCAATATTGTCGGCGGATGTTGCGGCACGCGGCCGGAGCATATCGCAGCGATTGTGCGATCTGTTGAGGGAGTTCGGCCGCGCGCCATACCGGACATCCCCCGATACACGCGCCTGTCCGGGCTGGAGCCGCTGACGTTTCATCCCGATCTTCTGTTTGTCAATGTCGGCGAGCGAACCAATGTGGCGGGATCCTCCTAGCTTGCCAAGCGGATCACAGACGGAAAGTTTGATGAGGGGCGGGAGATTGCCCGCCAGCAGGTGCAGAACGGGGCGCAGATGCTTGATGTCAATATGGATGAGGCCCTGCTGGACTCGCAGGAGGCGATGACGACGTTTTTGCACTTGATCGCCTCCGACCCCGAAATAAGCCGGGTGCCGATCATGATCGATTCGTCGCGCTGGGAAGTGATCGAGGCCGGGTTGAAGTGTCTGCAGGGAAAAGGGGTGGTGAATTCGATCAGTTTGAAAGACGGCGAACAGGAGTTTGCGCGGCGGGCGAGGTTGATCAGGCAATACGGCGCGGCGACGATCGTGATGGCGTTCGACGAGCAGGGGCAGGCCGACAGCTATGCGCGCAAGATCGAGATTTGCAAGCGGTCGTACAAGATACTGACGCACGACCTGGGTTTTGCTCCGGA
>JACRAV010000327.1 GCA_016213305.1 Candidatus Zixiibacteriota bacterium
AGGTGGCGATGATCGACCGGGCCGGACTGGTGGCCACCCACACCGGCAAAAACTGTATCGCCGAGGCCGGACACCGTCAGGGGAAGTTCTATTCCTGCCAGGCCAATCTGATGCGCAACAACACCGTCTGGGACGCGATGTCCAGGGCGTTCGAGAATACCAAAGGTGATCTGGCCGAGCGGATGATGGCCGCTCTTGAAGCCGCCGAAAAGGAGGGGGGAGACATTCGAGGGAAGCAATCGGCGGCCATGGTCGTGGTCAGCGGCAAGCCGACCGGCATGTCCTGGCGAGACCGGCTGGTTGATATCCGCGTCGATGACTCCCCGGAACCGCTCCCGGAGCTTCGACGCCTGCTGAATATCACCCGGGCGTATGATCACATGAACAAGGGTGACGACTACACCACGCTCAAAAAATTCGACTCAGCGAATTATGAATACGGTGAGGCCGCCCGACTGGCTCCCGGAAATCCGGAGATTCTGTTCTGGCACGCGGTGGCTTTGGTGACCACCGGCGAGGTGGACAAATCCCTGCCGATATTCAAGGACCTCTTTAAGGCCGATTCATCCTGGCGGATTCTGGTGCCGCGCCTGGTGAAGTCGGATCTCTTGCCAAACGACGAGAAGATTATTCAGAAGATCATGGCGCAGTAGCCGGTAGGTCGGGTTCCGAGTCCGCCTTCAGGCGGACAAGAAACCCGACGTCCTCTCTAGATTGTGCTACGCAGACGTCCCCGTCTGCGTCTTGAAGTTTTTGTAGGTCTGGTTCCGAGTCCGTCCGCTTCGGCGGACGGACAAGAAACCCGACATTGTATCTACAAATGCAGAGTTCGGTCAGGTCTTGATTTGGCGGACGCGGGGCGTCCGGCAAATTGTGACCTGACCTAGACTTCGCGAGCGCTTATCTTTGGGGTACGGGTTTGGACAAACCCGTCATCTTATCATCGAAATACGGGAGTTACCTGGGTTCCGACTTATCGACAGCATCTTCCGGCAGAGCCATCATCCGGCTCAACTCACGCGTAACACCGTCGTAGTCGAGCTTTGATACCGAGATCACCAACCGTCCGCCGGGCTTTTTCACCTTCTCGGCGGCGTAATGATGAGTCGCTAATCTCGCAATCTGGTGCAGGTGGGTGACGACAATCATCTGGCTTCCCTCGGCCAGTCGCTTGATCTTTTCGCCGACCGCCACCGCGGTCTGCCCGCCGATACCGGCATCGACTTCATCGAACACCAAAAGAGAATGCAGGGACTTGGCGTTCTTACGGGCGGCCGCTTTGAGAGCCAGAAGAACGCGCGAGATTTCGCCGCCCGAAGCGGTCTTCACGAGCGATTTGAGCGGTTCACCCGGATTGGCCGAGAAAAGGAATCGTCCCCGTTCCAGTCCGACCTCGGTCGGGCGCACCCCGCGTCCGTCGAGAATAATCCCCTTCGGATCATCTTCGTACAGAAACTCCAGCTCGAACCCGCCGTTGTCAATCGCCAGTTCGGCGAGCTCCTTGAGCGCCACCTTGCGGAGATACGACGCCGCTTTCAGGCGAAGCTCGTGCAATTCCATCGCCTTGGCGGTGTATGCCTTTTCGTTTCGCTGGGTGCGCTCTTCCAGTTCGGCGATATATTCATCCGTGTCGGGACGGTCCGAAAGCCGCGCGGTGACGGCATCAAGTGTCTTGAGAATCGCCTCCTCCGAACCGCCGTACTTCTTCTTGAGGGCGTACAATTCATCGAGCCGGAGATTGATCTGCTCGATCCGGGCGGGATTATCGGCGATCGAAGCGCCATACTGTTCCAGCGTCCGCCGGATATCCTCGATCCGGTAATCGGCGTCGGCCAGTTCGGACAACGGTTGCTCGAGATATGTGTCAATCTGCGCCATCTTGTCCAGCTCGCGCCGGGCCTGCCGAATCTGGATCAGCACCGAAGCGGTGTCGCCGTCCAGCAGTTCCTGTATGGCGCCGCATCCGGACATGAGCGTGCGCGCCGAGTCGAGAATCTTGCGCTCCTTGACCAGTTCTTCTTCTTCGCCCGGACGAATGTGCGCTTTCTCTATTTCGTTCTTTTGGAACAGGAGCAGTTCGCGCTCGCCGGCCAGATTGTCGCGGCGGTCGAGCGTGCGGCGAAGATCAAACACCGACTTCTGCCACTGGTCGAACAACTCCGACACCTCCTGCCGGATCCCGTCCAGCGAGGCGAATCCGTCCAGAAACAACAGATGATTCTGCTCATCCATCAGCATCTGGTTGGCGTGTTGCCCCACAATCTCGGCCACCGGCGTGGTCAGGTCGCGGAGCGTGCCCAGCGTCGAGGGCGTCCCGTTGATCTTCACCTTCGACGATCCGTCGCGGTTGATCTCGCGCTGAACCGTGATCAGTCCGTCATGGATAAACTCGCCAAAAGTCGTCTTGTAGGTCGAGGGGAGAGAGCCGACGTCAAACGTGGCCTCAACGATCGCTTTGTCGGCGCCATGACGCATCTGGTCCTTGTCCACCCGGTCTCCCAGGGCCAGTCCCAGAGCCGTGACGATAACCGACTTCCCGGCGCCGGTCTCACCGGTCAGAACCGACATCCCCGGCTCGAACAAAAGTTCGGCCTCGGTGACCAGCGCGATATTCTGAATGTTCAGTCGTTTCAGCATCAGAGTCCGTACCTTTTCATTTCCTGCAGAAGAGACGTCGCCTTGTCATGATCTCCCGCGGCTTCGGCCTGGGCCAACTGCTCGACCAGCCGGGCGCGGATGCGCTCCTGTTTGCGCTCGATGAAGTTCTTCGTCTGCGCCACCGCCTCGGCGTCGATCTTGTCGTCATCCAGCGACTGGGCCGCCAGCTCCGTAATCGCCGAGATTGACTCGGCATCCGAAAACCGGTCCACTAACGCCCGGGCGTCGATCAGGCCGGATTCCCGGTACTGCACAATCATCGCGGCATACAGCCGCTTTAATTGAGCCGATTCGAAGTCATCCGGCGAGACCTTACTTATAATATCGTCAATTGACCCCGGATTATTGAAAAGAACTGACAAAAACTCGCGCTCGAACTTTCCGGCGGAAGACCTTGGGGCAGTTTGGGTTGCGGTGGGCGTCTGATGGCGGCCGGTCATGTGGAACAGATCGGCGTTCACCCCCAGTACCGCCGCCGCCTCCTGAAGAAACAATGACCGCCGGGTCGGATCGGATATTCTATTGGCTAATCCGCCCAATTCCTTGACCAATTTCTCCTTGACGATGATACCCGTCTTCTCAATCGCCACGTCCCGGACCCGGAAAGGAATATACCGGACAGCGTCGTGCAACAACTCTAGGATCTTATCATGTCCCCAGGTGCGCGCGACCGTATCGGGGTCATGCCCGGTCGGGGCCATCACCACCTTTACCTCAAGTCCGGCATCGAACAGGGCATCCACCGATCTGAGGGCCGCATTTTGTCCGGCCGAGTCGGCGTCGAAAAAGAGATAAACATCCTCGGCGAAGCGGGCAAGTAGTCGCGCCTGTTGAGCGGTAAAGGCCGTTCCTGACGACGCCACGACATTCCGCACCCCCGCCTGCCAGACCGAGATAAAATCAAAATACCCCTCGACCACGATGACGGCATTCTTCTCGCGAATATGATCGCGGGCGAAATTCAATCCGTACAGGACACTCCCCTTGCTGTAGAGCGGCGTTTCTGGTGAGTTGATATACTTCGCCTGCTCCCCTTTTTTGAGCGTCCGCCCGCCGAAGGCGATCGGACGGCTGGTCAGATTGAAAATCGGGATCATCAGCCGCTGGCGAAACCGGTCGAAGTGCTGTTTGGTGTTGTCGGACAATATTGCCAGTCCTGCCTTGACCAGATCGTCCGGTTTGAGGTCTTTCGTGGCCGCATATTTCAGCAGACCGTCCCACTCCTCGCCCGACAAACCGAGCTTGAAAAACTCTATGCTCTCGTCGCTGATCGCCCGTTTGGTCTTAAGGTAACTATCCAGAACCACCCGGTATTTGGACAGATGAAGTTGCTTGCAAAAATACTCCATCGCCACCTGCTGGGCGAAATTGAGACGCTCGATCTCCTCGCGCTTGAAGTCGGTGGCCGATTCGCGGATCGTGATATTCGCCTTGCGGGCCAGCAACTGGACCGTCTCGATGAACGACATCTTCTCATGCTCGATCAAAAACGTGATGACATTCCCGCCCTTGCCACAGCCGAAACAATGGTAAATCTGCCGGTCCGGATTCACCTGGAACGAGGGGGTCTTCTCGGTATGGAACGGACAGTTGGCCCAGAACGCCCGCCCCTTCTTCTTCAGGCGGACATATTCGCCGATAACCTGCACGATATCGGTCGCCTGACGGATTTGCTCTATGGTCTCGGGAGGAATCATGTTTTCAATGTGACAATCGTGACGCCCGCGCCGCCTTCGTTCCAGTCGCCCATGCGGATACTCTCGACATCGCGGTGCTTCTTCAAATACTCGCTCAAAGTCCGGCGCAGGGTGCCGGTGCCTTTGCCGTGAATAACATACACCTGGCGCAGTCCCGCCACCACCGCCCGGTCCAAAAATCGGTCCAGCTCATCCTGCGCTTCCTCGGCCGTCATCCCCCGAAGATGAATCTCCGGCGAGGTCATGCCGTCGGTGTTTACTCTCGGCACGGACTTCAGCGCGCGTTTCGGTTCGACTGTGGTCTTCTCAAGTTTGCGGATATCGACCACCGACAAAATATTTCCAATCCGTACCTTGGCCCGATCCTCGCCGACCAGCGCTTCGATTTCCCCTTCATGTCCCAGATCGATCATGCGGACCCGGTCTCCAGGCGCAAACCGGTCCAGCGGGCGCTCCGGCATTTTCGGCTTCAACGATTCCTTCTGTTTGCGGAGCAGGTCCTCGGCGGCTTTAAGCGTATGATGTGCCGCTTTCACCGAGTCGGTTGATCCCTGCGTCCGGCGAATCTCGGCCACCAGATGCTCGGTATCTTTCCGCGCCTGATCCAGCAACGCCTCGGTTTCCGCCAGCGCCTTCTTCTTTTCGGCCTCGACGTCCTTGCGAAGCTTTTCTTCCTGGGCGCGGTACCGTTGCTCCATTTCCTGGGCGGCGGAGAGTCGTTCTGTAAGATTTATTTTTTCCTGGCGTACGGCCGCCAATTCGGATTCGAGCGTCGAAATGAGTGCAGTCAGAGAACGTTCCCCCGACCCGATCAATTCCGAGGCCCGTCCGCAAATCGGCTCCGGCATCCCCAGCCGCCCCGCAATTTCAACCGCGTACGATGATCCCGGAATCCCCAGTTGGAGATGATACGTGGGGGAGAGGGTCTCGCGATCGAATGTCAGGGAGGCGTTCTCAATTTCAGGGTGTTCCAGCGCCAGTGTCTTCAACTGCGAGTAATGGGTGGTGACAATCATCCGCGCGCCGGTGGCGATCAGATGCAGAACAATCGCCTCGGCCAGGGCCGCCCCTTCTTTGGGATCGGTTCCGGCGCCGATTTCGTCGAGCAAAATCAGTGACCTCGGTCCGGCACTCTTCACCGCCGAGATGATATTGGTCACATGAGACGAAAAGGTGGAAAGCGACAGCTCAATCGACTGCTCATCGCCGATATCGGCATACACGTCATCGAACAGTCCGATCCGGCTCGTTTCCTTCGCCGGAATAGGAAGACCGGTCATTGCCATGAGAGTCAGGAGCCCGATTGTTTTCAGCGCAATCGTCTTGCCGCCCGTGTTCGGACCCGTGACCAGAATGGCAGGACGGTCATCACTCAATCCAATGGAAAGGGGCACCACATTCGTCGGGCCTTTTAGCTTGAGCAGAAGAAGCGGGTGTCGGGCGTTGATCAGATTACACTGGGCCGTTCCTTCAATCAACGGCCGCCCGGCCCCCACATCTATGGCAAACAGGGCCGCCGCATGGAACAGGTCGAGCATACCGATGATCTTCCAGTTCTCGACCAGCGATCCCGCCCGTTCGCCGATCTCGCGGGTGATCGCTCGCAATATCCGGTCTATCTCCACCCGCTCTTCCTGAAACAACAGGTTGAGACGGTTATTCATTTCGACCACTTCGGTCGGCTCTATATAAAAGGTCGCCCCCGACTGGGAGCGGTCATGCAAAATCCCCTGGTCGGCCCGGTACTGTCCCGCTATGACCGGTATCACATACCGGCCGTTGCGTTGCGTCACCACATCATCCTGCCAGCCGCTCTGTTTCTTCTGCCCGCCGATGATCGAATCAAGCCGGGCAATCGTTCTCCGGCGGGTGTCGATCAGCTCGAGACGGATCCGGCGCAGGGCGGGCGAGGCGCTGTCTTTGATCTCGCCGGTCGGTTCGAGCGCGTCGTGAATCTGCTTGCGCAGTTCCGGGAAAGCGCGGATACGTTTCAGATACTCGTCAATCAGCGGGAATTTCGGCCGGTTTTCCTTGTCATACCCATGCAACAGAATCGACATCTCTACCAGCCGCAGGACCGCGAGGATTTCCTTCGGATCAATAAACACCCCCTCAACCTTGGCATGCTCGATGCAGGCGGTGCAATCGTCCAGCCGTTCGAGAGGGTAGGGGGTGCCGAAATTGATGATATCCTTCGTCTGCTGAATTTCATCCTGACGCCGGTTGATCGCCGCCGGATCGGACAGGGGAGCAAGTTCTTCGATATACGCCTTCCCGACCGGGGTGAGGCATTTACCGGCGATCAGCCCGATCACCTTCGGGTATTCGAGAACTTCCAACGCGTGCTGATTAATCATGGCATTCTGTTCGCATCATTAAAAAAGCCGGCTCAACGCCGGCTGTAATATATGCTAATTGGCGGGCTGGCCCAATCGCTTTAGCTTTGATCGGTCGCGGTATTCGAGGTGTTGAAGAAGCGGTCCAGTTGCCGAATGGTCCTCAGAACTTCCGCCCGGTCTTCACTGATTTTCGGGGAGCCGGCTTTCGACGACGGGGCCGGGGCCATGAGGAGCGTGTTCTCGATCTTCTTCATGAAACTCGGATTCTGGGGATGGACCGCTGTCGTGCTCTCGTACACGAACGGAACCGTCTTGGCCACCACCGGTCCGAAAAATGACGACCCGAAATAGTTGTAGAACTTATCCGGCATGGGCAGAAGAAATACGAGGAAGGTCAGAAATCCGACCGCCACCCAGCCGCGCAAAAACCCGACCAGCGCGCCGCCGATCTGGTCCGGTTTCCCCTGATTCTTCAAGCTGGCGATCTTGTAAAACAATAGGCCGAGAAGCTTGAACACCGCGTACGACACCGCCAGCAAAAGGACAAACGACACGAAGGCCGACAGCAGGGGTGATCCGCCGATATGCTGGTACATCCACACCGCGAAGGTGTCAATGTAAGTGATGGAGGTCAGGAGCGCGGCGAAAAATACCACAAAGGCCGACAGCTCTCTGACCAGGCCTTTTTTTGACCCGACAATTACCGAGGCCAGCAATAGGACTATCAGACCGGCATCAATCCAATTCATTCCGTCCTCCGGAAAGGGGTTTTGAGATCGCCGAATGGTAGGAGTTTTTTAAATCAGTTGGCAAGCATTTCCGACACCAGTTTCTGGACCAGCCGGCCGTCCGCCAGCCCCTTGACCCGTGGCATCAGAACCTTCATGACCAGGCCCATCTTGGCCGGGGAATCGGCCCCGGACTCGGCAATGGCCTGCTTGATGATTTCCCGAAGGCGCTCTTCGCTGAGCGGCTCCGGAAGGTAGGCCTGGATAATCGCCAGTTCCGACTCCTCCTTGACCGCCAGTTCCTCGCGCCCCCCCTTGCGGTACTCCTCTATCGATTCGCGCCGTTTCTTGGCGCATCCGGTCAGCACCAACTGAACCACCTCGTCGGTCGGCTCGGCATGGTTGTTGATGAGGTAATACTTGATGTCAGATTTAAGGCCCCGGAGCGCGGTCAGACGATCTTTCTGACCGGCCTTCAGGGCCTCTACTATTTCCCGATCGAGACGTTCGAAAAGTTTCATTAGTACTGTTCGTCAATCATGCGTTGCCGACGGGTTTTCCGTTTTGCGGCCGCCAACTTGCGCTTGCGCACCTCAGAGGGTTTCTCGAAATGCTGATGTTTCTTGAAATCGGACAAAATACCCGACTTCTCACAGAATTTATTAAAACGTCTTAATGCTTTCTCAAACGATTCGTCATCACGTACTCGGACTCCGGTCAAATAAATACACCTCCTCAGCCGGAAAAAGGACAATAACTTATACGCACCTTATTCAGGTGTGCTCAGGGGTAATATTCGGCAAAAGTTGGCGTTTGTCAACAAGATAACTAAATTTAAGGCCAGGGGGAGTGCCGGCCAAATGTGCCTTCAGGTGCCCTAACCTGACGGCCCTGTTGAACCCCCCCCAGTCTGTCGTTGCGAGGAGCGGCGTCTTCGACGCGACGAAGCAATCTCTTCTTGCAGTCTTCACTCAGGCAGACGATGAGGTGCTTCGCTCGCAACGACAGAGTAACAGGTTTCTCAACAGGCCCTGACGGCCCTCCCCGCCGCCCGTCCGCCGAAGTCGGACTGAACCCGTCCTGTTTGCTTTTGTGTGTGGTCCGTCTTCGAAACCGCCATCAATATCCCTTTGGGCCTGTCCAACCAACCGATTTCCCCAGCGACTCGCGACTGATTACTGCTCGGCGCATATGGGTGATGACCTGCGTCTACCCAAATCCTCATGCCCTCGGGCATCTCCCGCGCCCAGGTTCCGACCACACGCAATTCGAACCCAATTGCGAGAAAGGGCCGAGTCCGACGTCTAACTCCTTGCCGCGCACGGAGCTTCGCCGCGTCTCGCAACCCTGTCTTCCGCCCAGCCGCCCGCAGGAATTTCTGGCGTGCAATTCGAAGCCAATTCCGCCCCATTCCAACTGGCGGTCAACAACCGACCCCGACACCCTTGACCTGAGGCATTTGGAGGCCTATTTATCGCGTGGAGGACAACATGCTCAAAGATTTCATCTATGAATACGAGCGTTATCGGACCACCGGCCAAAAGGCGCTCTCGCAGATATCTGACGACTATCTCAATCACCCGGTCGGCGAAGGGAACAATTCGGTGGCGATCATCGTGCGGCATCTCGGCGGCAACCTGGTCTCGCGTTTCACCGATTTCCTCACCACCGACGGCGAAAAACCGTGGCGCGACCGCGATTCCGAATTCGCCGATCGGACATACACTCGCGCCGAAATAATGGCATGGTGGGACAAAGGATGGGACGTCTTAGGCGCTGAACTGGCCAAACTGATCGACGCCGATCTCGGCAGGATCGTGACAATCCGAGGGGAAGAGTTGACCGTCCATGCGGCGCTGGCCCGATCCGTCGCGCATGCGGCTTACCATGTCGGGCAAATCGTTTTGATTGCGCGCATGTCAGCCGGCGACACGTGGGAATGGATTACAATCCCGAAGAAGAAATAGTAGGGCGTCAGGCGAGGATACCTGACGCCACATTAGCTGAGGATGACGGGACCGCAGAAGTCCCGACCGACACGGCCTACCGGCACGGCGCGGGCGGTGTAAAGTTGATGAATAAGTAGTCGATCAGCGCCGTCAGGTCGGAGATGTCGGCCTGGCCATCTGAGGAGCCGTCAACATCTTCTTCGCGGGAACAACAGCCTGGTCGGGGGTTCATGTAGTGGCGATCGATAAACTCGGTCACATCAGAGATATCGCACATGTCATTCGGATCGCAGTCTATATTGCCGGAAAGGCCGCGGCAACAGTCGGCGATGACAAAACAATAGGGGCCAAGCCAAAAGGGGAAGACGTCTACGTTGCCGTACTCGGGTGGGATATCGTATGAAGCCCATCGCCATGGGTTGTTATTGGGAAATCTGGTCGATGAATCGATACAAATGTGCTTGCCGGTGTCAGCCCTTTTTAGGCGAATGACTATGTAGAAGAAGATACCGGAATCCTGAGGGCGAACGGCGAGTTGGGCAAAGTCGTTCATGGCGCCGGCAAACGCCACCGTGTCCTCGCCGGCACCGTCAGCGCCCCACAGGTTGAACTTATACACCCCGCCGAAGTCGGATTTCGGGTAGATGCCTGTTGTATCGATCCAGATACCGGGCATCAACTCGGGATGTTGGCTGTCGACGGCGATACGGTAGTTTCCGCCGTTTGGATAGGCGTGTTCCCAGGTGGCACCATCGGGACTGGTCACCCGATAGCCGTTTGACGGGTTATAGCGGTAAATGGATCGGTTGACGTACTCCATCGGGAATTTCACCGGATTGTCTTGAATAAAGATTGTATCACCGATGACGGTAGCACCGATAATTGCGCGTGTGTCCAGACGAACGCCTATGCCCCCTGGGAACTGGCCGTAGCCCGTCCCGAATGACAACTGTAGCAAACACACTACATAGAATGGAAATCGCTTCATGCGACTGCACTCACTCTTGAGGCACACTCCTCACCGGCACGGCGCGGGCGGCGTGAAGTTGATAAACAGGTGGTCGATCAGCGCCGTCAGGTCGGAAATGTCGGCCTGGCCGTCTGAGGAGCCGTCAACATTCTCTTCGCCGGGACAACAGCGCGACCGCGGATTGAGGAAATGCCGATCGATCCATTCGGTCACATCGGCGATATCGCACATGTCGTTCGGATCACAGTCAAAATTGCCGGCAAGCCCCTGACAGCAGTTGCCGATCACAAAACACCACGGTCCCTTCCAAGTCGGATAGGTAGTATATGCTCCCGGTGGCGTGGGGACATTAGACGACGTCCATGTCCATGGATGCCCGACCGGAACGGTTGTCGTTGAATCGATACAAATGTGTTTGCCGATATCAGTCACTTTGGGGCGAATGATTATGTAAAAGAAAATACCTGAATCGAGCGGCCTGATCGCCCGCTGGGTGGCGTCGCCCGCGGCGGCGCCAAACATCACAGTGTCCTTGCCGGCACCATCCGCACCCCACAAGTTGAACTTGTAGACTGACAGGAAGTCCGACTTGGGATACACACCGGTCGAATCAACCCAGATACCCGGCATCAACTGAGGATTGTGGGGGCCGGTCATCTTGACGTTGCCACCGTTCGGAGTGAGGTGCGCCCAGGTGGCGCCATCGGGGCTGAAGACTTTGAAACCGTTGACCGGGTTGTAACTGTATATGTCCCTGTTGACGTATTCGATCGGAAACTTGACCGGGCCGTCCTGGAGCATGATCAGGGTGTCGCCACTGGCGGTGGCGCCGATAATGCCGCTGACTTTCAGCCGGATTTCGGTATTGCCCGGGGGCTGGGCATAGGCAAACTTGCCCAGGAAGAGCAGTGCCACAATCAGACCAATTGTTTGTCTCATAATCCCGGGTCTCCTTTCATCTGGCTCTCCTCACCGGCACGGCGCGGGCGGTGTGAAATTGATAAACAAGTAGTCGATCAACGCCGTCAGGTCGGAGATGTCGCTACTCCCATCGGGGGAGCCGTCAACATTCTCTTCGCCGGGGCAACACCGCGACCGCGGATTCAAGAAATGCCGGTCGATCCAGTCGGTCACATCGGCGATATCGCACACATCGTTCGGATCACAGTCAACATTGCCGGTAAGCCCCTGGCAACAGTTGCCGATCACAAAACACCACGGCCCCTTCCAGGTCGGATAGGTAGAGTAATTGCCCGGGGGAGTCGGAACGCCGGTCGACGCCCATTTCCATGGACAGCCACAGGGATAAGTAGTCACTGAGTCGATACAGATATGCTTGCCGATATCAGTCACCTTGGGGCGAATTACTATGTAAAAGAAAACACCTGAATCAAGGGGCCTGACCGCCAGCTGGGAGGCGTCGCCAGAGGCGCCGGCAAACGCTAGGGTGTCCACGCCGGCACCATCCGCACCCCACAAGTTGAACTTGTAAACCGCGAGGAAGTCCGTCCTCGGATACACACCGGTCGAGTCAATCCAGATACCCGGCAGCAACGGAGGATTGTGAGGGCCGGACATCTTGTAGTTTCCACCATTAGGAGTGGCATGCGCCCATGTGGCGCCATCGGGACTGAAGACCTTGAACCCGTTGCCCGGGTTCATACTGTAGGGGTCACGATTGATGTATTCGATAGGGAATTTGACCCGGCCGTCCCGAAGCATGATTAGAGTGTCGCCAACGACGGTGGCGCCGATAATGCCGCTGACTTTCAATCGTATTTCAGTATTCCCCAAGGCGAGGGCCGCCGCCGCGGGGTTGGGTCGAGGAAAGGTAAGCCCGGGACACCCGGTGTCGGGCGGGGGCTGGGCATGAATAATCCCCACACCGAAGAGCATGACGCTCACCAAGAGACTGGATATCCGCATGACTCTTGACCTCCCGGTCGGCGAAGCCGCGACCGACGGCGACTACATGACGATAGTGTAATCTACCACGTTGTCTATAATAATATGGCCGATACTCCCGCGGCTGTCAATATATATATTGGCTCGCCGGGGTGTATCTGGCGGGTTGGGGGAGGGTCCAAGACACCCGCCATTGACCGGCCAAACGGCAGGCGGGCACGTAGCTCGCTACGACATCATAAAAACTTCAGCTTATCCGCCCCCCGATTCGACAGAAAATGATAATGCACATGATCGACTTCCTGACCGTACCCATTATTGATCACCACCCGGTAGTGCTCGGCAATACCCAGTTTGTCGGCGACCAGCTTGACGGTTGCATCAAGCTCGGCCAGGACTTCGGGCGGGGTTGACTGAAAATTGGCGTACTCGGTCTTGGGCATAATGAGCAAATGCACCGCGTCTTTCGGGCGGTGATCGGCAATGACGATAACGCGATCAGTTTCGTGAAAAATACGAGCGGGAAGCTCTCGATTGATGATGCGGGTGAAGACCGAGGGCATAGGGGAAATAAGGGTGAATCGATTCCGGCGGCAAGTGAAAACGTCGTTTCTGCATCCGGCAGATCAGCGGTCCCTTGGTTGCGGGACTCAGGACCCGCCGAACATGGCGCGACGGGGGGCTTGCCAAGATGACCCCGATTGGATAAATTGGCTCTTGATAACCTTAAGTTGGTAAAGTAGTAAGATTGCAAAATATAGACCGGGAGGATTGTTAGATGTCAGGCCATTCTAAATGGGCGACCATAAAACGGAA
>JACRAV010000032.1 GCA_016213305.1 Candidatus Zixiibacteriota bacterium
GGGAATAGTCAGGTAATTTGAGTCCCCGGCCGAAAACACCGCCGCCCCAAACGCATCCCACCCCGAATCGACGAAAATCAGGTTCTGCCGGTGTGACAAACTTACTACATCGAAGCCACTGCCATCGCTCGACGTTCCCACCAGAAATGTGTCAACCACCTCAAGCCGGGAGTGGCTGAAATACGCGGGAAACGTGTCGGTCACGACCAGCGAATCCGGCCACACGGTGGCCTTCAAAATAGCGGACGACTTTAAGCTGATAAACGCCACATTGTCGCGTATTGCCATCACCCCTGCCGGCGACGTCAAATTCAGCTCGATCACCGGCGAACCCATCGAGACGGGACTGGGATTATATCCAAAAATGCCGGTGTAATCATCGACTACCAACAATCGGTCGGCGCTGGTCTCGAGCGCAATGGCATGAACCGGTTCAACGGTCGAATCAACCGGCGTAAGCTTCCCGTATGACTCCACACGATACTGCGTTACTCCCTCAAAACCCCGCGCGAGAAACAGACTCGTCCCCATCAACGCGAAATCTTCATACTCGACCTGAGGCGTTACCGTCCCAAGTAAGATGAGTTCAGGCAACGCCGCCCGGCGATAAAAGTACAGCGATCCAGCCGCGGATTGCGCCACAACCAGCGAATCGGTTTGTTTGAGTCTCTTGATCGGACCCGATACATACGAATAGGACAGAGGAGTAAACTGCAACTGCGGCTTGTCAAACCGCGCCGTCATCACTCCGTCATGCCCGCCCATGATCGCCACGCCGTCAACTGCCAGCACCGCCCCGAAATCGTTCCACACCAGCGCGTGGGTCGGTGCTATCCCGGTGTTCGTGGCCGCGATCGGTCCACCGAGCGCCGCTAGGAATAGAATCGCGAGCGTAGCTTTCATTTCACCAGCATCATCTTGCGCGTCAGCGTCTCCGCCTGCGTCGCCAGTTTGTAGAAGTAGGTTCCCGAGGCCAGCCCTGCACCATCGAACTCGTATGAATGCAAACCGGGGGAGAGGGGACCGCTGAAAATTACCCTTACCCGCTGGCCGAGAACGTTGTAAACGGATAACTCGACATCTTCCCGGCGCGGCAACGAAAACTCGATGGTGGTCGCCGGATTGAACGGATTGGGATAATTTTGCTCCAGAGCCGTTGTATAGGGGAGAACCGCCCCGGGGTCATCCACACTTGTCGGTATCTTCCCGTGATGCAGTACCGCCGTGTTGTCCTTGTCCACCAGAAGTCGGCCGTGTGTTTTGCTCGAGTCATACGCCGCCGGGAAATTCCATACATAAATCACCCCCGGCTCGCTAATCAAAATCAGCTCGGCCAGTCCGTCGCCGTCCAGATCGTCTATCGCCGGAGTGAACGGGGTGGAGAAGACGTCCGACGGACTCGCCGGCGTCGCCACCGGCCATCCCGGGACGATCGCGCCCGTTGACGTGAGCACATACACCATCTCGTTGCCGGCCCCGGGCACGATATGCCCGCCCCTCAGCACGATCTCCGGTTTGCCGTCACCTGTCAGATCTCCGACGATCGGCGAACTCAGCGTCACCCCGGCGCGAAACAGTTCCCCGACCGGCCTGCCCGGAACGCTGACAAAGGGCGTACCATCTGCCCGGAACGCATACAGTGAACCGATATCAAACTCAAAGAAAGTCACCAGAATTTCCGGCACCTTGTCGCCATCCAAATCGGCCACCGTCGGATAATTCCCTCGCCAGGCGGCCACTTCGGGAAAAGTGTGCGGCCAGCCGGGAAGATCGTCGGTTCCGCGTGTCTTCACCCAGAGCGTGCGCATTCCGAGCGCGTCAAATCCAACCGAGATTATTTCAGGAAACACATCGCCGTTGAGGTCGGTCAAGGTTGTCCCAAAAATACCATAACCGGAGATTATGCCGGCGTAAGGCATCCCGAAAGCCGGTTGGGCCGTGCGACCATCATATATCGCCACCCCCGACGCCGGCGAGGTAGAGTAGAAGCTGGCCACGACTTCGGTTCGACCGTCACCGTTCAGATCCGCCGCCGTCACCGTATTACCGTTAAAGAATGATGCTGTGCTGGACGAACCGAGAAATGACGTGAACCAGCCGTACCGCGATCGAAAGTACGAACTCCCGTCCAGCCGGTAAGCCCGAATCAGTCCCGTATGATCGATCAGCGTTATCACCGAATCATACGGACCCCCGAATGACGTTACCGTGACCGTCGGATATCCGAATCCGGCGGCTTTGGTGTCAAACCATATCGGCCACCCGCCGGCCACAACTCCGTTCGCTCTTAGTACGTACAGACCTTCTCTGGCCGCACAAATAATTTCTTCCGTGCCGTCATGATCTATATCATGCACAGCCGGGATGCCGCGCATATCGAGATCGGTCAGAGCGGGAAATCCGGGAAGGCGACGCCCGTCGCTGTAGAACCCGTCGATCCCTCCCGCTGTGGCCGCGATCACTTCTTTCGAACCATCATGGAAAAGATCAACGCACACCGCTGTCAGTCCCGCCCGCCCGCTCAGGACCTGCGGCCATCCCGCCGCAAAGGCGGACCGAAGGTAGAATGGTATCCGCACACTATCCACCGAACCGTCGGAGAAGAACGCCTCCACCCGCAAGAGATAGTCGCCTTCCGATATCCCCGAGGCGCTCCACGAATAGATAATCGTGTCAAAGACCTCTGCCGTTCCCCCCGCCAGCCTGACCACCGGCTCTACTCCGAACTGATACGACACCCTCACCGAGTCGTACCCCTCGCCGAAGGCCGAACCCGTGATCGGAATAAAATAATTGACCGTGTCATTCGGCTTCGGACCGGTCACCACCAGACCCCGGCCGTACACAAGCGTGAATCGCATATACACCGGCGTCCCATAATCATCGGTCAGTCGCAGGGTGATATTTCCAGCCGGAAGGTCGGCCTTTACAATCGCGGCAATGGAATCAAGCGGCACAACGGCTCCCTGCGCCAGCGTCTGCCACGCGGGCGGATCCTGGGTCAACGACCAGGCCAGCGTCCACCCTCCCGAATATCCAGCCACCGGCACTATCTTAACCACTGCGCTGTCAAGATAGCGGCCCTTCTCAACTGGCGACACAAACGCCACCCCGCCGTGGTTCAGCAAGCTTAGCGAACGCGATACGTCGAGCCACCCATACCCCGAAATCGAATCGCGTCCGGGAAGTGAGTCCCCCCGATTGAGCGGGTCGATCAGATCAGTCGCCCCCAGCCGCAAAATCGATTCAAGCTGGAAAAGATTGAGGTCGGGTCGGCATGTCCAGATCAGTGCCGCCGCACCCGCCACCATCGGAGCCGCCATCGAAGTTCCATCAGCCAGAAGATACTCCGAGTCAATCACATGAATCCCCGGTTCGCCCCCCGGAGCGTATAGGTCCGTTCCGGCGCCGCGCAGAGATAGAATATCCTGCCCCGGTGCCACTAACTGAACGGTCGGGCCCCAGGTGGAAAAACTGGCAATGCGTCCGTCGGCGTTCCCGGCCGCCACCGCAAACGCGCTGTCATCGAACGCCGGATACGAACGGGAACTGTCGCCCGTGTTTCCCGCCGCAATCGCCACAAACACGCCGTTGAGTCGCGCAATGCGAAGTGCCTCTTCGATCACCAGCGACCGATACCCCGTCCCCCAGCTGACATTGATCACCTGCGCACCCGCGTTGACCGCGTACATGATGCCCGAGGCGGCCACCGACGTCGTGGCGTTGGGCCGAATCTTCACCGCCATAATTTTCGCCGATGGCGCCACCCCCACAATTCCCCGGTCATCCGCCGCCGCCGCCACGATTCCGGCTATGTGGGTTCCGTGACCAACCATGTCCGTAGGATCGTTGTCCGGAGTCAGTTCGCCGATCGAGGGAATGTCCCCCGAAACGTCATACCCCAGCGTATCATCCACAAAGCCGTTGTGGTCATCATCAATACCGTTTCCCGCAATCTCGTCGGGATTGCGCCAGAATTGGCCCTGGAGGTCCGGATGGCGCGGATCAACCCCCGTGTCAACAATCGCCACCACCACCTTCGTGTGTTCGGCTGGCG
The DNA here is from genome assembly GCA_016213305.1 of Candidatus Zixiibacteriota bacterium. GTDB lineage: Bacteria > Zixibacteria > MSB-5A5 > GN15 > FEB-12 > JACRAV01. Next base: position 4,058 of record JACRAV010000032.1, read on the forward strand.
GCGACTGGTACAGCGGGTCAAGGTTGATATCTGCACCGGGGATCCCGTATCTGAGCACAACGGTATCGTTGTAACTCCCCGGACGTCTCAACACCGCGGGAAATCCCTGCCCGGTGTTGCGCAAATACCACTGCCAGTCGAAGAGGGAATCGTTCGGCGTTGCATAGAATTCGATCGTATAGTCCGGCTCAATATATTCTATGTCGCCATTTCCAATGATCGTCGCCGCTTCCTGACTGGTAACCGACGAGTCGCCGGTGGAGAAAACATACCAGCGATTCCATTCCGATGCCCCGCTCAGACCGGCTCGCGTCCGCAAACTTGAAACATTCCGGATGCTCTGCCCGGACGCCAGCGACTGCTGAATCCGGTCGGCTCTCGCGGTGGTCTTGAGTTTGACCACAAATCGTCCGGATATTGGATGCGAGCGATCCGTCTCCGCCGCCCCGGCCGGATCCATCAGAGTCAGCATGCAAAGCGTCAATGCACCAGCGAACGGCAAAGTTTTCACGTCCATGACCTCCCAAACGGGTTTGATTCAACTACATAGACGATTGACCGGGTGCTATAATTCATTGCTATATAATATAGCCCCCCGGACCACATTATCCAAGGATGAGCGTGAAGTCACGGGAACGATTGGTGGGGGCGGGCGAAAAGCCCTCCGGCCCGACTATGACCCGCAGGTGAGGGGTGAGAACGAGATAAACAGGTAATCGATCAATGCCGTGAGGTCTCCGATGTCTATCCCCGGAAGGCCATCACAGTTGCCCTGGGACCACACGGGTGGAGGCGGACCCGACAAAAACAGAAACGAAATCAGGTAGGTGAGATCGGCGATATCGGGTCCGACCGCGTCATTGTTGACGTCTCCGGCGCGACAGGCGATGATCGCCCCGCTTTTCGCAACAACCGGGTAATTCCCCGCCGCACACGTCATGTTCGGGGTCTGATACCCGTACGAAATGATCTCGATGGGTACGACCGTCCCCGGAGGCGTGGTCGGAGGTACTCGAAACCACAAACTCAGCACCGGTCCGTTTCCGGCCGGAAGGACCACCTGCGGACCACCGGTGCCAAAATCAAATCCATAAGTCCGCCGCTTGTTGGTGTTGTCCAGTTGGACCGTCTGGATCGGCCACCCCGCCGTGCGCGAGCCGTTGCGAACCGAATCCAGCACCGCATTAATCGTACTGGCCCACGTGAACGGTATGTTGATGGCCGTGAGCGGAAGGTAATTCCGGGCCACAATATCAACCCGCACCGGTTTTCCCGGAGTCGTGCCCGAGCTGTCCGCCGCGATCGTGTCGGCATAGACCGAGATAAACCCCGGACGCTTGCTCGTATAACTGCCCGAGGGCGAGGTCGTGATCGTCACCTCAGGACTGTAGTATCCCGGCCCATAACTGTGAAAGGGATTCTGCAAAACCGACGTCTGCCCGTCGCCAAACTTCCACGCCCACGACGTGGCGGTCTGTGAAGCCACTCCTGAGAACTGGACGTTCAGCGGCGACGGCCCGAAAGTCGTATCGGCCTGCATCCTCACGCCCATTATCCAAGGGTACAGCGTGGATTGGGTCCAGCATCGCATCCGGCCCATCTGCTGGGATGAAAAATGCGTCTGGCAGGTCGTCGAGGCATACCCCATGTAGTTGAGATAATCGGTCGGCGCCCATGGCTTTCTGTTGCACGGGGACGAACCGCCCACGTCGCCGCACGAAAAATTGGTCGGCGTCGGCCGCGTGTCGGCGCAAAAGTCACCCAGATTATCGGCATCCGGATCACCCGGATTCTCATAGCAAGCCGAACACTGCCCCACTTCATCCACACCGTGAAACGTGTGATATAAACCAAGCGCATGGCCAACCTCGTGTGTCAACACATGACGCGCTCCGCCGAATCCGCCGCTTGACGTCTGCTCAACGACGCACCCATAGGTGCACTGCAACGCGTTGCCGGACCACGGAAGGTATGAGTACCCGAGCACCCCCGCCTCGGCGATATCCGTAACCCAGATGTTCAGCGTCGAGTCGGGCTTGACCGCCGATGCGCACTTCATCGCATTATCTTCCGCGCTGGTCAGGTTGCGGTACGTCGTGTTATTGTAGTACCCCCAGTCATAGACGAACTGCACGCGGGCCGGGAGAAAATCTGCGTTGAGCTGATTCATCGAGTTGGCGACATCATTGGCCGTTGCCGCCGGACTGCTTCCGTCCGAATTGCGAAGAACCGTGACATGACTGCGAATCCAGATGATCGGCTGGGAGGTATCCGGAAGGTTGAGATTGCGCGTCCCCGGAAGATCGCAGGGGCCGACCGGGGGACAGGATGATGATGTGCCCAGAATCGGCTGGCGCATCGCTGAATCCAGCTCGTGCGAGCGGCACCATCCGCCGGCCACGGCTTCCTCAACAGGAACGCCCGAGATGGCGATTAGTATGATTGCGAACAAATGATGGCGCATCCGCTGTGCGCGTCCGGTGGTTGTCTGATCTGTTAAACGACCCATGTTGCCTTGTAGCTTATCGGCAACTCGTACGCCCGACTACACTAGTATATGACGCAAGTGAGTTTCGGCCCACCCATAAACATATACGAAATCAGAGCCGTCACGTCGCTGATATCGATGCCTTTGGAACCATCCACATCTGACTGTGATAACACCGGCGGCACCGTCCCGCCGATAAAGAGAAAATCGATCATGGCTGTAAGGTCGGCGATATCCGGGCCGCTTCCATCATTGTTGACATCCCCCGCGAGGCATATCTTGATCGAGCCGGCCACCGAGCCGCCATAGTAGATTCCCGGTTGTGCCTCAAAGGTCGGCGTCTGATACCCATACGCCAGCACCTGCACCGGCGTGCTGGCTCCCTGCGGCATCGACCCGACCGGCCACAGATAGACACTCAAAATGGGGCCTTCGCCCGGCGGCAGAAATGTCCCGGGACCGCCCGGTGCCGCAAAATTGATCTCATAGGTGCGACGCTTGTTGAATGCGTCCACCTGAACCGGCGGCGGAACCGTCCAGCCGGCCGTGCGCGTGCCGGCATTGAGTACCGTGTCGAATGCCACACTGTAGGTTCCCGCCCACGTGAAGGGAATCAGTATCCTCGTCAGCGGCAGGGAATTCTTGATCGAAATGTCAACTCGCGTCTTCTTGCCGGCGTTGCCCAGCACATTGGCCACCTTGAACGTGTCCGCGTGCGCCCAGATGTATTGCGGCTTGGTTACCGTGAACGGCCCGCCTGCCGACTCGATCGACAACGTCACGTCATAGTTCCCGGCGTTGAATGTGTGCGTCGGATTCTGGAGGAGCGAACTGTCACCGTCATGGAAATCCCATTTCCACGACGTCGCCTGCTGAGCCGTCTGACCCTGAAACGACACTGTCAGTGGGGCCGGACCGAAAACCCCGTCGGAGATGAACCGAACGCCCGACATCCAGGCCTGCAACCTGTCGTACGACCAGCACGACATGCGGCCGGACTGCTGGCTGGTGAAGTGATTACTACACGATCCGTAACCCATGTAATTGGTAAAGTCCGTATTCCCCCACGAAAATCCCGAGCAGGGATCCGTTCCTCCGGGATTGCCGCACGCATAGCTGAGAGGCGTCGGCGGAATGTCCGAGCAAAAATCGCCCGTGACGTCGCTCGGTGTGCCGGCGAATTCATAACAGGCATCGCACTGCCCAACCTCCGAAACACCGTGAAACGTATGCCACAGACCGAGACAATGACCCATTTCATGCGTCGCCGTGTGGTTGTCGTACGGCGGAAACTGCGTCCGGTTCATCACGATGCCGCCATATGGGCTAAGAGCATCCGAATCCCACGGAAACGTCGCATAGGAATACACCTTCCCCCCGACATTGACCGCAACCACGAATATGTTGCATTGGGAATCCGCCTTCACTGCGTACAACGACTTCATGGCGTCGAATTCACTCGCGATCGTTATGGTGCGAAAGCGCGAGGCATTCACAAATCGCATACCCGTCATTTCGAATTGTATCCGGTGCGGCAGAAAGTCACGGTTCAACCAGGCCATCTGTGTATCCACGTCCGCCGCGGTACAGGCCGGGTTCGAACCGTCGTCGTTGCGAAAGACGTTGAAATATACCTTGAACACCGTAATCGTGGTCGAGCCGCTGGGAATCCAACTGTTGCGGGTTGCCGGAACATCGCACGGACCAACATCGCAATACCCCGCCGCCGCCGCCCGCATCGCCGCCGGCTTCTGTGCCCACATCTCCTGCGTGCCGCACCAACCGACCACCGGAACCGGCGCCGCCGCCTGTGCCACCACCGGCTGGAATCCGCTCAAAATCAGGGTCAATGCCCCGGACGCAAATATCTTTGTAAAGGTGCCGCTAACGGCTGAACCGCTCGATCGCATATCCTAATGTCCTCCTACACAACCAAGTAACGTCTTCGACGGTGAGTAGCTCAAGTAGGTGAGGGCTGTCAACCCCAAATATACCCCTAATTCGCGCTCTGGCAAGGGATTTCTACTCTCAAATGCCGCAGAAACTGCGCCCCCAAACTTGATCCCGATAACTGCCCATCCGTCAGCTCTTGATCGGTTTCTTGATATCCTGTCCGCTCAATTTCACCATTCCGTCAGGTCCTTCGGCCGGCGACAGCCGGACGTGAGACCTGACGGACACATTTGACCCCGTCCGCCGCGTCTTGAAAGTAGCCCCAACCGAGATGATCTTGTATTGTCTTGCGACAGAACACGCGTATGGCGAAAAAGAATGCACCATCGGAGAATAAATCCCAGCAGTCTGGAATTCACCTGATTATCCGCGCCCTCCGCCACCGCAATTACCGGCTCTTCTTCGTCGGCCAGAGCATTTCGCTCATCGGCACCTGGATGCAACAGATTGCCATGAGTTGGATGGTCTACCGGCTCACCTCGTCGGAACTCATGCTCGGCCTGGTTAGCTTCGCCGGTAACGTCCCCGTGATTATCTTCGCGCCCATTGCCGGCATTCTCGCCGACCGCTGGAATCGTCACCGGATGCTCGTTATCATCCAGTCGCTGTCCCTGATTCAGGCCCTGATCCTCGCTGTACTCGTGCTGACCAACACCATCGTCATGTGGGAAATCATCGTCCTTGGTGTCTGCCTCGGCCTCCTCAACGCCTTTGACATGCCCATACGCCAGGCCTACGTCGTGGAGATGATCGAAAACCGCGAGGACCTGGGCAACGCCATCGCCCTCAACTCCTCCATGTTTAACATGGCCCGCCTGATCGGCCCAGCCGTGGCCGGTGTGCTGATCGCCGCGGTGGGGGAGGGGTACTGCTTCTTAATCAACGGCCTGAGCTACATTGCCGTTATTCTGGCCCTGGTGGCGATGAAAGTCGCCCCTGCCCTCGCCCGACCCAAACCAGCACCCCTCTGGCAAGGACTGGCCGATGGCTTCCGCTATTCCTTCGGCTTTCCGCCCATTCGATCGATTCTTCTGTTGCTGATTCTGGTCAGCATTATCGGTATGCCCTACATGGTCCTCATGCCCGTGATCGCCAAAACCATCCTCCACGGCGACTCCCATACCATGGGCAACCTGGTCTCCTGTTCAGGGGTGGGCGCCCTGGCCGGCGCGATCTATCTGGCCTCAAGAAAAAGTGTCCGCGGACTGGGACTGGTGATTCCGTCGATGGCGGTCGTGTTCGGCGGTGGCCTGGTCGCCCTCTCCTTGTCGCGCGACATCCGGCTCTCGATGCTCTTCATGGTCATCACCGGTTTCGGGATGATTGTCCAGATGGCCGCAAGCAACACCGTCCTGCAGACGATCGTTGACGAAGACAAACGGGGGAGAGTGATGGGACTTTACACCATGTCGATTCGCGGCGTCGCCCCTTTCGGAAGTCTTCTGGGCGGCGCGCTGGCGTCGGTGATTGGCACTCCGCAGACACTTCTGGTCAGCGGCCTGATCTGCATCGCGGGCGGTCTCTTTTTCGCACGACACCTGAACGCCTGGCGTCGCCATGTCCGACCGATTTACGTCCGCAAGGGGATTATCCCCGAAGTCTCACAAGGACTCCAGTCCGCCACCGAAGTCACCAAACCGGGCGGGGACTGAGATATGCAAACCCGACATTCTCATCTTCTCTTGTAGGTCAAGCGCCCCGGCGCTTGACTCTTCATCCGTGGGAACCTCAACCTGCAGGCGACGACGCCTGCGTAGCCCACGGCTTGAGCGACCATTTCGTGGTCGGCGTACGTCCTCGTGCGCCGACATTTTGTGCAACGCGGACGCCTCCGTCCGCCTAAAGCGTGGGTCAATATTCTTCTTGATCTCCTTGTCGCTATCCGCTATCGTTCGTGTATGGCAACTGAATATCACGATCACGTGCCTATCGGGTGGATCACACGCTGAATTCTATCGATGGGATAGGTCTCCAACCAACATACCAAACCCAGGCAAAGGAAACCCCATGAAGTATCTGGTGAAATTCTCTTTCTCGAACGAGGCCGGAAATGCCGCCCTCAAAGATCCCCAGTTTGGATCGAAGATCAAGCAA
>JACRAV010000330.1 GCA_016213305.1 Candidatus Zixiibacteriota bacterium
CGTCTACGGTCAGGGGGACCGACAGACCCTCGGCCACAGTAAGAGAGGGCGGAGCCGCGATCGTATCGGCCAGGGCCGTGATGCCGCCGACGGTCAGTGTACCGCCGAAAACCGAGACCGGAATGGCGAGGCTGTCCGGTCCGGCCAGAATCACCTGGCTGAGACCGATCTGATAGCTCTGGCCGATCACGGCGCCCGGGGGGACCGTGAACGTCAGATCGACGATCGAACCCGGGCCGTTGAAATCAGGAACCGGATTTCCAGACGCCGGGATCTCTGTGGGGAGACCGATCCGGAGGGAGCCTGAAGAAACCGGTAACACCGGGTTCGTATCGACATTCGGGGCCGTGGTCACCGCCGCCCCTTTGGAAATCGCCTGGAGGCTCAGGTCCGGCGCTCCGGAGGACGGCGTCGCCTGAAGATCCATCTGATACCCGCGGATCCCCTGGACGTCCCCGGAGATCTCCACCGGGACCATCACGGAAGCCCCCGGAGCCACCACTGCGGATCGGACCTGGAGGCTTCCGGCAAAAGCCGGTGTGACCGCCGACACCGCGCCGGTCATCAGCGCGAGAAACAATGTCAGTGCATTGTATTTTGCCGAAGATCTTTTCATTGCCGCCCTTTTGCTTCTATCATGATCTCCCTCACCCTCATGGCCCATTGCACGTCGGAGGATTTCCCGGCGGTTGCGCCGGAATCGTATTCATCGCCATATCGTTGGCCGTATTACCGACCAGGGACAGGAACGTATAGTAGATGAGATAGACCCCGATGATGTTCGCCGCCGGCGCGAAGTTTTTCGCCGCGGAGAGACCGGTGACCAGCGTCAAACCATACATGCCTTGGACATCATGATTAAAACCACAATCGAGATAGTTCCCGGGGAAGTTATGTACTACGGGCAAGTGTGCCAACCAATAGGCCGAATTCATTTGGTGAACCACGCTGACCCACTTCCCGGCGTCCGTCAACATCTTCCCGACGGCGTCATAAGCCTCGTCCACAGCACCATCTCCAAGATAGACCAATTCATCGGGATCGCTATTGATCGTAATTGTCAATAAGTCCGTCACCGTAGCATTCTTGTTCATCGGCATGGCCGGGATCTCCTCCTGGAGTTTTTTAATCTTATCCCAAGCCTCTTTCGCCGGCTTGTAGAAAAGACTATAACCAATCGCCCCAAGAGAGATCGAAATTGAGATCGAGATCGAAATGGACGCCAGCCCGAATTGTCCGCTCGGGTCGACAAAGTTCACCGGGTTATTGTAGGCGTAACTGTACTTGTGCAGCGTGGTCGGCTGGAAAATCGAACCCGGGAACGGATCCGCGCTGATAAAGCGCCCCGTCGAGGGGTCCATATAACGCGCCCGGAGATAATAAAGCCCAAGCGCGGGATCCGCCTGCTCTCCGGCAAACAGATACCGGTTCGGCGTCGTTCCTGTGGAGGAAATCAGGTTTCCAAAAGCGTCATAGGTGTAGGTGTCGGAAATCGATCCGCCGGCGTCCGTCATCGCGCGGGTACTGCCGATGCCGTCAGGATGATAGTAATGTGACGTTCCTCCCTGGGTCATGCTCAAAAGACCGTTGCCGTAAGCATACCCGGCCACCGTCGTCCCCGCGGCATTTTTCTCCGCCAGGACCTGAGCATAGCCGCTGTTGTCGTACGGGTCCACCACGAAATCGGTGATGGTCCCGTCTTCATTCCGGCTGATCCGGTTGCCGTTCATATCGTAGATAAAGGTCGTGACGGCTCCAAGCGGAGCAATCTGTTGAATCAGCCGGTTCTCCGCGTCGTAGGTATATTGAGTTATGCCCGTACCGTCGACCTTCGTCGCCAGGTTGCCGTTGCTGTCGTAAGTGAAGGTCGTGGACCCGGCGGTCAGGAGACGGTTGTTCGCATCATAGGTATACGTCTCACTCCCCTTGTTGAGCCTGTTCCCCACCCCGTCGTAGGTGTAGGCCACGACCGTCGTCCCGTCATCTTCTTGGATCAGACGGTTGAGGGCATCGTACGCATAGTCCACAACCCGCCCGGTGGACTCGGTCATCCGGGTCCGGTTCCCCACCCCGTCGAAAAGATAATCATAACGGGCCAGCGTCGGACTTCCGCCGCTCCCGGTATGATGAACGGTCGTGGTGCGGTTCCGGTTGTCATAGGAATAGAGAGTCTCCGTCCCATTGGCATGGATCGTCTTGAACAGTCGTCCGGCCAAATCATACTGAGAGGTTGTAATCCCCCCGCTGGGATCGGTTACGGAAACCAGTTGATTGGCGGCGTCATACGTGTAGGCGGTGGTCCCGGCGGCCGATTGAACCGACGTCCGGTTACCCGCCGGATCATAGGTGTAAATCAGCGCGGTCCCATCCGGCTGGTCGATCCGGGTCACACGGTCGCGGAGATCATAGGTGTAGGTCATGGTTCCGCTGGGGTCTGTCGCGGTGTGAACCTTCCCCGCCGGGGTGTAGGTCCAGGTGAGCGTATCGCTGTTGGGAAGGGTCTTGGAGACCAGGCGATTCATGACGTCATAAGTAAAGGTCGTGGTCTGTCCGTTAAAGTCGGTCTTGGAGGCCATGTTCCCCACGGCGTCGTAGGTCATCGTTTCGGACATTCCCATCGGCAACGTCCGTTTGATCAGACGGCCGACGGCATCGTATTCAAAGGTCGTGATATGCGCGTTGGCGTCGGTTTGAGAAATCCGGTTCCCGACCTCGTCATAGGCATAGGTTGTCGCATGACCCAGGGCATCGGTCACCTGGATCAAATTCCCCGCGGCATCGTAGTCGAAGGTCGTGATATTCCCGTTCTCATCCATCTCCGAGGCGGTCCGCCCGCTGACATCATACGTCTTACTCCGGGTATTCCCATCCGCAAACGTCGTGGAACTCAACCGGGGGAGATTGAAAGCGCTGTCATCATACGCAAACTGCGTGAGATGACCCAGGGGGCCCGTCTCCGAGATCTTTGCGCCGATATCGCTATAGGTCATCGTGATGGAATGTCCCAGGGGATCGGCGATCTGGGTCAGATGCCGGGAAACATCGTACCCGTATGTGGTCGTGTTCCCCCGCGGATCACGGACACTCAGCAGATTCCCTGCGGCGTCATAAGTAGTTTGTTC
>JACRAV010000329.1 GCA_016213305.1 Candidatus Zixiibacteriota bacterium
TCAGAGACTTCTTCACTCAACCTCCTAATAAAAGGAACAAGATACAACCGATTACGGGGCCCAGTCCAGTCCGTGTCTTCTCTGCGACACAGACCGTAAACCTGACCATTATACAAACTCAAGCGGCTCGGCGCCGGTTCCTTGAGGACGGTAGTATTATCGGCATATCAAAGTCCGACATGATAAAGTAAGCGATACATGTGCCGAGCACCACCCTAAAGAGTGACCGCTAAGCTCTTGCCAGGCATAGTGGTTATGTCGCCGGTGGCAGTGCCCCGTTAGAAACCGAGGATCCAATTGGTTGGTTTTCCTACAGAAGGCGGTTTCTTGAACACTCTCGAAGGAGACTCCGGTCTGGGCCGTCGATCATTTGGGGACGCCTCACTCCCTTGTGAGGGAGTGGCGCCTGGCGACAACTATCATACTTGGTGTAATCAACAAGCTTCCGAAAGAAAGGAACCAAAACAATTTGCAGAGCAGGAAAAAGGCAGGGCGCCACAGCTTGCCCCTGGCGCCGACCGGCAGTTCAGACGGGATTGCCGTGACCTGCGAAAAGCCGATGCTCTTGAGCCGTGTCAGTAAATAACGGCGAGAGAATACATACAGTTGTTCGGGGTTATGAAACCTGATGTCGTCCTGCATCTGACGATCCTTCCGGCGAACCATGGCTCGACGGATAAACTGCCAGAAGCGGATGAGGGCGAGCTTGTTGGAGACGCGAATGATGACGGCGCCATCTTCAGATACCAGACGAGGCAATATCGTCCAGAATCTTCGCAGGTCCGTTTCGTAATAGAGAACGTCGCTCATGATGACGGCCTCAAATCGAATAGATACTTTATCAAGCTCATCGACTCCCCCCACGATGGTCTGGAAGCCGTATTCCGACGCCGCGTACTCACATGCGTGGGTGGACAGGTCGTTGAGCACGCCGGTGAGATCGGGGCGATGTGCCCTGATCGTGGCCAGCAGATGTCCCTTCGCGCCCCCAATATCAAGGATTTTCCCCGCGTGTGGAACAAGACGGTCAACCAGGCCGGCGATCTGCCGAAAGATTCTTCGTCTTCCCTGATTGAAGTACGCTTCGTCTTTGTACGCCTCCTCGAAGTGCGACAGGATGACTTGCGGATCGATTCGTGTATCGGCGAACACCAGCCCGCATTGGGCGCAGGCCCGAAGATTCACCAGCGTGCAATAGTACACATACTGACCGACAGCGTCAAACGACCGGGATTCGCAATCAGGGCAGGCATCCAGCTTGTCGGTCTGGACCTTTTTGAAATTGTGTTCTATGCCGTATGCGAGCCATCGGTCGGGATGAGCAAATCCGTTGTTGGACTGAAGGATTTCCAACATTTCGCGTTCCTGCTTTTCCATATTCCGCTCGTATGGCGTTATGCCGGCGATTCAGGATCCGTTCTTCCTGTAAACTGTCAGTCGGAGGTTGTTGAAAATGGGTTGGAAGTTCCGGGCTAATTCCTCTTGAATAGAGGAATCGGCGCCCCAGAGCAAGACGTAGTCGTAGGGGCGCGCGTGCTCATCGGCTTTATAGTCCGCCGGTCGAGGCGGATAGAGGGTTGGCGCTGGAAATTGTTCGCGCTTGGGGTGGCGGTAATTGACAACCTGGCCATGAGGCAGGTCGAAAAGATACGGCCCGGCGCCGCCCTTCTTCATGTGATAATACGCCCAGACCGTGCTCATGGGAGAGTGCTTCCAGCCGCCCGAAACGTCCACGGTCAAAGGAAGGATATTTTTGTTTGGCTCGATATGAGTCACCCCCGAAACATAGGTTTCAATCTGCGCCGCCATCCGGCGGTAGTGCCACCAGACGTTGCCGAGGCAGGCGAGCGAGCAGACAATCGCCACGACCAGCAGAGGTTTTTTGAATTGATCCACCGTCGTTGCGGACAGGGATGCCAGGGCGACCATGATAATAAACAGATTGAGCCGGGCGTTAAACGGCCAGACGCCCGATATCTGCAGAGGCAAAATAAACATCGCCGCGACTAGGCACACGGCCAACCAGAAGAGTTTTCGCGACGGGCGATCCGCGCTTGCAGGCCTGACGATGTGGTCCCTCACAAAGAGAATTCCGACAAGTCCAATCGGAAGGAGGTACAGCAGGAGGTCCCATTTCGAGAAATCCACGAATGTATGCGCGACGACAAAGGTCGCGGTGTCGTAGGGATTCAGAAACTGGGCGCCCATGCTGGTCGAAGCACCGCCGCGCAAAAATACGAAGTAGTAAATCACCAGGAGCAGGGACGGAACGAGGGCCACGGCCGTGTTCGCCAGCTTCTTTCGATTCGACACATCCCATAAGGCGAGCACAACCACGCTTCCCACGATAGCCAGCCAGGAAATGAGGTGAAAGAAGAAGACACCCACCAACAGAACGCCCAGAAGACTTTTCTCACGAAGACCGGAAAGCGACACGGAGCGTAGCCACAAGCCGAGGGCAAAGAAATAGAATGGAAGACTTCCGTAGAAATTGATATACCCCTGGTGGAAGTACCAGTTATACCAGAAGAGAAAGCCGAAAAACCCGAGGACCTTCTTTCTGGGATCGATCGCGTTCATAAAATAGAAAATGCTCAGGATGAACAGTATCCCGCATCCGGTGAGATAGACTCTCCCCGCCATGTCGATCGGGAGTATTTTGGACAGAAGAGAGATGATGATTTCCGAACCGAGATTCGGGAGCGGTTTCCAGTCCACCACAAAATTGTCGGCGAAGTTGAAGGCCGGATTGTGATACTCCTCCCCGATGAATATGCTCAACAGATGGCTGGGGTAATCGCTCAGGGGCGGGTAGGCCACGGTCCAGATGGGAAGGGAGAAGAGTATCAGGAGGACAACTAAGATGCCGGTCTGTTTGCGATCAGATGTCACGTTTCACTCCTCAGGGGCGCAGTCTGGACTCAAAGGCCCGCAGTTTCCCCGACGGGTCAGCAGGAATGCTTTCCACGACTTGAATATCGACGGTGACACCCGCGCCGAGCAGGGCGTGCCAGCGCTCCCGAATGACGTCGAGTTCGGACAGACTGAAGCCCGGCCCCGGCTCCACCAGAATACGGATCAAAAGCTGTGACTCTTGGATCGCCTTGAAACGGCGCACACCCTTGGTCATCGTGTAGTTGATGATCGGGCCGGCTACTTTGGAGCCGTCGGCGGCCAGAATCATGTCCGACACTCTCCCTTCGATGCTCTCAATAACGGGCAGGGGGAGTCCGCAGGGGCAGGCGTCGGACGACGGGACCACCATGTCCCCGAGGCGATAGCGCACAAACGGGAAAGCGTAAGAATGCAGTTCGGTGACCACCACCACCCCTTTTTCGCCGGGGGAAACGGGAGCGTTGGTGACCGGGTCCAGTACCTCGATATACAAATTGTGATTCATCAGGTGCATGCCGCCCTGACGGCACGGAAAGGCGATGATGCCGTTCTCCGTGGAACCATATTCGTTGGCCACGGTGCAGGCAAACATTGTCTCAAGCTGTTCTCTCTGAGCCGGAAAGAGCATTTCCCCGGTGGTGATGATGACGGGAATGCGCAGATCGCGCACATGCAGACCCTGTTGCTCGGCGTGCGAGGCAAACTCGCAAATGGCTGACGGATAGCCGTACACGAACTTCGGACGGAAACGCTGGAGCGTGTGAAAGTACGAGATCGAGTATTCGGCTGATATGATGAACGAGTTGAATCGTTTCCGGTTAAGGAGCAAATCTTTGGCCTGCCATTTCAGCCGGGCGGTCTGGTCGAGCGGCAATCCCCAGAAGCGACTCTGCCGGTCCCCCATTCGAACACCGTGCCATCCGTACACCTCATACATGAGGGCGTCGTTGTACGCCGAGGCGACACGGTCCTTCACGAAATGAAGCGGGACACCGGTGGAGCCGGATGTTTTACGGGGCGCGACTTTCCACGGGCCTTCCGACCGCATGTTGGAAATCTCCTGCCGAAGTGCGTCTTTGGTCAGGATGGGGATCCGGGCGAAATCGGCGTACGATGTGATGGCATTGACCGAGATGCCGCCGGTGCGGAAGAGGGTGCGATAGTATGGATTATGGGCGCCTACATACTCGAGCAGAGCGAAAAGTTTCCTCCACTGGACATCCTGCATCTGTGCGGCGCTCATCGAATGAAAATCACGCACCTGCCGCATGAAGTAATTAACCCGCTCTCCTCTGAAGGAGTAAATCGGCCGGTAAAACAGGTTGCGTGAAATCCAGGAATTCATGCTATGGATCCGTTGACGAGGTGGAGGATAGTCATGGACGCACTCGATTACGTTTTCGGAAGAAGTGCTCAAGGACTGTCATCGAGCGCACACTGTAAAAAAGCAGATAGAGTATGATCTGATGAACAACATATTTGAATTTGCCAAACTGGTACAGCCGGTACAAAACGGTAACGAGAGGGACGATCAATATGAGGGTCACCGGAACCAAAACCCCGATTGTTCCCAAAACCACGGCCGGCATACAAGCCAGAGCACCAACGAAAAGGGCGAGAAACGCGAGTGTCATCACCATGGGTTTGTCCATGGTGCGCCATGTCACATTCTTCACAATGCTGGTAGAATGCCACTTTTCCTTGGTCACGAATTGGGCAATCGTTTTGGGATTCCCCAGATGGATGGCGCGAACGCCCGGAGCGTTTATGATGCCGAATCCTTGCCGGCACAGACGCATCCCTATGTCGGTATCCTCGTCTGTAATCATAGTCTCGTCAAATCCGGAAACTGCCCGGAAGGCGGCGCTCCTGACAACAAAGTTGCCGCTTGGAATATATCCCGCCGGTGACGCCACTGTGTTGCGGGCCAAAATCCAGGCGGCTTCGACCCAGGTGGGGTTATCCGGAAGATCAAGATGCGACCCTGTGGCGGCGATGGTGTCATCGCGGAGGACGTCGATGGCCGCCCGGCGCCAGCCGGGGCAGACCAGGCAATCGCAATCAATGAAGGCCAGCAGGTTGCCTTTGGCCGATTTGGCCCCGAAGTTTCGCACGGCGGCGATGGTGGCTTTGGGGTGCGTTAGTAGTTTCACTTCAGGAAAGCGGGCGACAATGGTTTTGGTGTTGTCGGTGGAGCCGTTATCAACGACGATGATTTCGTCGCCCGGCGCCATTTCTCGGCGAATGTGTTCCAGACAGCCGGCCATATACATTTCGCCGTTCAAAACCGGGATGATGAAGCTGATCGAAAATCTGGGTGTGGGCTGATCCATAGTGGGATTGGTCACGCCGTAATATATTTTCTTATGGACGGGCCGACAAGGCGGGTTATGGTCACCGGGAGGCGTTTCCAAGTGGCGAGGGCCAGGCGGTATTTGGGGTTGTCGCCGGCCGGGAGAGGCAGAGGTTGTCCGGCGGGGGTGTAGAACTGCCAGTACAGCGGCACTTCTTTTGCGCCCCAGCGAATCTTGAAGGTGTGGGTGCCGGAGCCGATGGATGATCGCCCGAAGTCGAAGCGGCGGCACCCCTGGCGGATGGCGAAGCACATGGCTTCCCAGTACAGGATGTTGTTGGGATACAGCTCGAAAAACTGGCGTCGCGAGGAAACCCAGGGAAGGGTCAGCATGTCTTTCGTGTACAGGCAGATGGCCGCGCCGATATATTCGTGCCGGTATTTGACGAGGAGCACACCGGCAGAATCGGGAAAGACGCGCAGGATGGCGTCAAAAAAGCTCAAGCTGTGGGGCGGCGAGCCGAGGTCGCGCATGTTTTCGGTCCAGATACGATAGAAGGTGGGGAGCATGGAGCGGTCGTGAATCTCCACGGTGAGTTCGGATTTGCGGGCTTTACGGATTCTGTTGCGGCGTTCGGGGGGAAGGGAATTGAGCAGTTGTTCGGGATCATCGGGCAAATCCAGGACCAGCGTCACTTTATGACCGGCGGTATGAAACTGATCGCCGACCGATTCGATTTGACGAAGCTCCAGATAGTGGGCACGGGTTTCGTCGGTGATCCGGCAGGCGTGGGCGACCAGGGCATCGCGCGCCGAGGGAGTGTCCGCGACCAGACCGGCGTAATCGAGAAAGGGAAGCGAGGTCAGGGAATGCCCGAACAGACGGCTTTTGACGACGGCGATGGGGAGAATACCGGCGATGGCGCCGTTGTCGCGAGCAATCAGATAGCGGCATTGGTGGCGGTAGGCGGATTCGATGACTTCCTTCCAGCCGATCTTGTGATAGTGCCAGCAGGAGGATCGAGAGTCGGCGTATGACTCCCAGTCGGCGCAGTCGGTTTCCGAGTATTGGGTAATTTCCATCATTGGGTCCTATGCGCCGGAGAAGTCCGCCAGCCGGCGATACAGGGTGTGCACACGAGTTGCCATCGCCGCTTTCGAAAATTCGCTCGCCACCAGTATTCTGCCTGCCTCTCTCATCATGGTGGTCCGGCCGGGATTGTCGAGAATCGATCCAACGGCCGAAGCCAACGCCGACTCATCCATGGGCGGCACGAGCAAGCCGGTATCGTTGTGTCGGATAACTTCGGGATTCCCCCCCACATTCGTAACCACCGACGGAATCCCGAGCGCCAGACTCTCGAGCAAGGATATCGAAATTCCCTCATGAAGGGAAGAAAGAACGAAGACGTCGAGGGCGGCCAGGATGTCGCCCACGTCGGGAGTAAATCCGTAGAAGACGACTTTCTTGTCGAGGCCGTACTCCGCGGTCAAAGATTCCAGAGCCGCACGTTCAGGACCGTCGCCCACAAGTACGAGTCGGGCGTCCGGATGATTCGCGGCGATTGTTCGAAAGGCGCCGAGAAGATATTGGTACCCCTTGACCGGCGTCAGTCGGCCGACCGACCCGATCAGTTTGTGGTCGGCCGAAAGGCCCAGCCGCTTTCTGATATCGGCGGGCGATGCTGTCGGTTGCAGTCGCTCGCCGTCAATTCCGTTGTGGATCATGATCACGCGCTCGGGGCCGAATTGGGCCGACAGCTGTCGCTCGATATCGCAGGAAACGGCAATCGACATGTCGATCCGGGTGCGGGTGACAATCGCATCAAACAGGCGATACACGCGGGACTTGACGCCTTTGAACCCCGTGGACGGCTCGGCCAGCCCGTGAACAGTCCTGATCTGATGCGGAACGCCCGTCATGATTCTCGCGAGACCGCCGAGGATGTTCTCCTTGTACCGATGAGTATGCAGAATGTCAAACCGCTCGTTGGCGAGAATCCGTCGGATCCGAAGAAGTAATTGGGCCGCGTTGTGGGAGCGCTCATCGAGAATGGTGACGGGTATGTCGAGTTCGCGGAGACGTTCGGCGAGAACGCCGGAATTGAGCAGGATAACCGACAGACGCAGGTCGTGGAATTTCGTCAGCCCGGCAATCAGGGTCGCCAGTTGAACCTCGGCGCCGGCCCAGAGGTCACCCGACGCGAGGTGACAGACTCTTATCGTTTTGACGGTTCCCACAGGATGTATCGATCTCCCAGCGCCCGTTTGTACCAGGCATACAGAATGGACAGGTTCACCACCACGAAGAAATAAACGAGCCGGACAATGGTTATCTCCTGCAGGCGGGGCATGATCCGTGCGACTATGGCCACAAGATACAGCACTGCCTGACCGCCCAGCATGATGTTGTACGCTATGCCGTTTCCGAGCAAAAATAGATTTGAGATCAAGGTGGCGAGCATCAGAAACGGAATCAGCCAGCGCAGAAGTTTGTGGCTGATCACCTCTAGCGAGTAGAACCCGAAGCGGAAGGGATTCAGGATGCCCGAAAAGCAAATTAGAACGTCAATGCCGTGCACGATCGTGCGGACTTTGCGGGTGAACTCCTCGCCGTAAGAGGCGACTACCATGTAGTAGCCGATAGCCCCGTCGTCCAGTACCGCCCGATACCCCCTCATGACCGCGAGGAGCGGCACATAGAAGTCATTCGACAGATCCGGTATCCAGGGGTCGGTCAGATCCCTGCGAAGGGCGTAGAACGATCCGCTCATGCCGGTGGAGGAGCCGATGGCACTTTCGGCTTTTCGCAGAAACATATCGTATCGGATGTAGGCCCCTTCGGCGTTGACGTCACCTTTGTCGTCAATCACTTTGTCCACGCTCGAGACGCAACCGACGGCTGGATCGGCGAAATTGCTCACCATTCGCTTCAATGAGTCCGGTGGAAGCGTGATGCCGGCGTCGGTCAGCACGACAATTTCGCCGGTGGCAATGTCGAGCGCTTCACCCTGGGCGTAGTGCTTTCCCCGACGTTTGCCGAGCGGGAGCAGTCGCAGACGCGGGTCGCTGATCTTCGAGGCGATCTCATAGGAGCGGTCGGTCGAACCGTCAAAGGCGACAATGATTTCGAGCCGGTCGGCCGGGTAGTCGAGCGCAAAGGTATTCTCCAGTTTCCGCTGAATCCGGCTCTCCTGATTGTACACGGGGATGATGAGCGAGACCCTGGGATAAATGGCACCGCGCGCGATCGGCCGGACGCGCCACCATCCGAGGATCAGAAGAAGTAGCGGGTACCCAAGATAGGTGTACACGATAAGACCAAGACTTATCCAGAATACCCAGGCCATAATCAACTCAGACACTCGCGGTATAATTGTTCGTACGAACGGACATTTTGTTCGAGACTGAATCGGCGGCGCACGTGGGCGCGGGCGGCGTGTCCCATGCACTCGGCCAGGGCACGATTGTGAAGTAACTCCACAGCGCGATCGGCCAGAGCTTTGGCAGAGGCGGGTGGCACCAGGAATCCGGTTTCGCCGTCACGCACGATTTCGCCGGGGCCTCCGGAATCGGTCACGACCACCGGCCTGCCAAGCCCCATGGCTTCGATGGTTGCGATCGACAGCCCTTCGGTGAGGGAGGACAGCATGAACAAGTCGAGTTGCGAGAGGATGTGGGCGACATCTTCGCGAAATCCGGTCAGAATCACCCGGTCGGCCAGGCCGAGTGTCGTAATCTGGTTGGTAAGTTCGTGTAGCAAAGCCCCCTCACCGTGACCAACGATTAGAAATCGACACTCCGGGATTCGGTCGCGGATCAACCGCGCCGCCTCCACAAAGTAGCGATACCCCTTGGGAGCGCGAATATTGCCCACCATCCCGATCAGCGGCATGCCGGGTTCGAGACCAAGGTCCGATCGAAGTGATCCCTTCGGTACCTGCGCATCGAGGGCCTCAAAATCAACACCATTATGAATCATGGTCACACGATCGGAAGAGAAGCTCCATTTCTGCTCCAATTCCCGCTTGAGATAGTTCGAGACGGCCACTACCCGCGTTGCACGCTTGCGAATAACCGCATACTTCAGTTTGCTCTTGATGCCGGCGCCGTGCCAGTCCCCCACCGTACCGTGAAAGGTGGCAATCACCGGCCGACGGGTCAGCAGGCCGCCAAGGCAGGCATAGAAGTTCATTCCGTCCAGATGGGAATGGATGAGATCGACTCGTTCGGTCCCGACCAAACGGCAGAGTTTGCGGAGAAACATCCAGTCGTTCGCTTTAGAGCTGTGGATGATTCTCACGTCCGCGCCACGGTCGGTGAGTTGCTCATGAAGCCAGCCGCGACCCATGACCACCACCAGAGAGTCAAAGTCATCGCGGTTGAGCCGCCCGACAATGCTGAGCAATACCGTCTCGGCGCCGCCGGGTCCAGTGGTTTCAATCAGGTGAAGAATTTTACGCCGGTGATCAAACACGCTGAAACAGTTCCTTTACCCAACGCAGGCCGTTTAAGGTCATTCTCAGAAAAGCGATGGTCGCGAACTTTCCCCGGCTCATGACGGGATAGGCCCCAACCTTGAAAAATCGACTAACGCACCGATAGCGTCCGGATTTCAGCGCCGCAACGATGGTTTCCGCATCACAGCGCTCCGAATCGATCTCCATGGCGTGATCCTGAAACGCGCGCTCGGTGTGCAAATCGAGGCCGAAGAAAGCCGTCAGGTGCGGGTGTGCTTTCTTAAGATCGAAGTACATGCGGATCGAGCGGACCTGCGGAAGATACTTGCTGTCAACAGCTCGATTCCAAATCTCCACCCCGTCGAGCAATCCCAACCATTCGTTGTCGAGCGGGTACGGGGCTTTGGTCGGATGGGCCAGCACCGCCAGACCGCCGTGGGCATGGATATGATTGATCACTTCAGCGTGGGCGGTGGCCTGCGTCATCCGGCTGATGCCGATGCCCATGATGTGGACACCGCCGTCGCAGGAATATTCCAATCCGGGAATGAGCACGAACTGCGGACCCGACAGCTCCCGGCATTGCTCCCGGAGACGATCGAACTGATCTTCGCGAACGTCCTGCGAATGATCCGTCAAACAGACAAACTGCAGGTTGTGGCGCACAAACAGCTGTCGCAGTTCCTGCGGAGTGTGCAGGCCGTCGTGCGAAAGATCGGTGTGCACGTGAATGACGCCGCGAATTTTTGTCATACCGGTTATGTCAGTCTCCTTCGCAGACCCCGGAACAAATCTCCGAAATAGCGCCGGAGTTCTCTGATCGCGGGCCGGACATCGTTGCAGTTCCATACTTCGGATCGCGTGCTCCATCCGCAAGCTCTCGCGAAATTCCAGAGGGACCCGAGGCGCCCCGGATGTCCCTGCGGGAGCGACAGGTTTTTCCGCCGGCGAAACCAGATGGCCAGCAGATGGTCGAGATCTCCCAGAAACCATCGGGACACTACGCCCGTCCGGTAGGTTGTCACCTCCGGGACCGGCAGGGCGCATTTCACGCGGTAGAGCAAGTACGGGAAATCGACGCCCACGTCGATGGCCAACTGTAGCGATCCCCAGAAGCGGCCGTTGACCTCCATCAGCATTGGCGTATTATCGACACGGTCAATCTTGAACTCGACCATGGCGACCCCGTTCCAGTTCAGGGCGCGCAACAGTTTTCGGGAGTAGTCGATCATCCGTTCATCGGCGGCGACGGATTCCCGAAGAACGCTGACGCCTCCCGACGGCGGTTTCTCGCGCAGTCTCCGATGAGCAAAGACCGCTTTCATGTCGCTATCGGCAAACAGAGCGAAAAGGCCGCTTCCATCCCCCTCGATTCGCCGCTGTATGAGGGGATATGCCATTTCGCGGTGCAGGGCCTCATACACGCGTATCAGTTCCTCCGCATTTGAAGCGTAGCGAACTTTGCCCGTTATCCACCCATTCCCCTGGCGAACGCGGGAGCGGGCGGACTTCACAACCACAGGATAGGTCAGACCGGGGGCAATGGCCCTGATCTGATCGAGGTCGGTGATAAACTCAGTAGGGGGCACAGGAATACCCAGCGACTGCGCCAGTCGCATCAATTCCCCCTTATGTGATGAACGCTCAAAGACGCCCGGCGCGGGCAGAGCGATACGGACCTGCCGTTCCAGTTCCGTCTGTATTTCCGACACCAGAGCACAGGTGACGTCGGTCATGGGAATTAGAAGCTCATAGGAGCGATGGTGAACATGATCGATCAGCGCCTGTTGGAATCCGTCGGGGTTCTCGAGAGGGGACGGATAGCGCCACGGCTCCGAACAATATCGCGAGACTCCGGCAAGACTCGTGTTGTCCTGCTCGCCGACGATGACATCCAGTCCGTGTCGCCCGAGCGACCGTACCACGGCCAGAGTCGAGCGTTGATCACCGTCGGTTACCAGAATAGCCATCTTACAATATCGCTCGGTTGATATGCCAGGCAAACAGGGCCGGAGAGAATTTCCCGGTCAATCCCCTGCCGACATCCTCGTGAATGTTGATACGCGGAAGAGCCATTGAATCGGCGGAGGAGGAGGCGACGCCGCGTTCTACGGTCACGGCGCAAGTGTAGCCCGCCTCGAGCGCGCGTTTTCGCACCGTGTCATTATAGTTGCCGTTCGGATACGCCAGCATGAGCAATTCCGGGTGGAGTCGGGCGACAATGGTTTCGGCCGATTCCTTCAGTTCCCGTGTGAGATCTTCGTCGCTGATTTCGGTGAATAACTCGTGATGCACGCCATGCGACCCGAACGTGATATGTTTCGTTCGCATGAGGTCGATTTCGTTCCAGTCGAGCACGACCCGTTCCGATAACGGCGGCGCCCCGTCCGGCAAAAGTTGTCTGGAGAGCGCCTCTATCAGTCGATCGCGCGACTGCGGTGACGCGCTCTTGAGAATCCGAATGCATTCGTCAAGCTGGCGCTGTCGCGCGTGAGCATTGGCGACTGCGCTCGCCTTCAGATGGGTCGCCAGATTCGCCGACATCAACTCCTGAGGCAAATCGGAGAGGGATAGTTTCGCGCGGTCACCGCATTCGAACAGATGGAGCAGTCGTTCCGGCCAGAAGATGCGCGTGGTTCCGACAAACCCGGTCGACAGAAAGATAGTTGCAGGGGTGGAAGCGTGCCGAAGCACCGGTAGCGCATATTCGTAGTTGTCGCGCCAGCCGTCGTCAAAGGTGATGACAACCGACGGCCGCCTGAGAGCTTCTTTGTTCCCGATATGGTCCACCAGCGATTCCAGGGAGATGACCGAGAAGTGTTCTGCCAGCCAGGCGATCTGCCGCTGAAACATATCCGGCGAAACGACAATGCCGGGGAGGGAACGGAATTCGAGCCATCGCTGATCAGACGCAGAAGGGCCGTGAGGCACAACCCGGTGGTACATGAGGATAAAAGCGGGCTGACTTCCGCTCAGCAGACTACGCACCATGAACAGCAGGCGCCACAACCCCGTGTACAGGAACGCTCCCGCCACCATCGTCTTGATAAATTTCTTCATGTTTGGAGCTGTGGCTGAGGTAGTCGTTCCGCGACGCTCAAACGGGCTATGTGATTGAGGGCGATGGTCAGCCCCAAAATGACGTACAGATGGGGAAAATACAGGACCGTGAGAAACACTCCACCCACGATGAAGGACAGCATGCTCATGTCAAGGGCATAGCTGAAATTCAGGATCCAGGGCTCCTGCAGGCGGGCCTCCCGGTATATCAGACGAGTTTCCCTATTCCGCTTGAAGGAGAGGTACATGATCGCAACGATGACGAGTAACCCGCCAAGACCAAGTTCCGATATGGCCTCAATGAATATGCTGTGGGGAACAGAAGCCCCCCCGGTGATGTGACCCGGCCGGTATCGGCTGATCCAGTTCGGGGAGAAGTTGTTTATGCCGACGCCGAGAACCGGGTGATCGGTGAACATGGCCAGCCCTCCCTTCCACAGTTCGATTCGGGCCGACGCGGTCGAGTCTTCTTCGTAATTCTTGGCCGATGTAAACCGGTCTTTCCAGGCATCGGGCGCGACAACCCAGAATCCGGCGACAAACATCGCAATCGCAATGGCGCTTATCACCTTGCTTTTGGAATATGCCCAGTACAAAGCGCCGCAGGCAAACAGGGCCAGAGCGGCTCCGCGGGAACCGCTTCGGAGGATGGACATGACGAAAAATATCACAAATGTTCCGGCCAGGACTTTAAGCCATCTCGATTTGACGGACTGAATGAGATAGAAGGCGAGCGGCGCCACCACCGCCATGGCAAGGCCGAAGTCGGTTGAGTTGCCAAAAAAACCGCCGCCGCCGCCTGCCCCCTGACTGATGTAGAAATCCCGGTTGGTGGCGGATGCGTATCCGGCCGCAAAGGATCGTAGTTGATGCTGGCTGAGTTTGAAATTCAAAAGCAGGTAAATCCACATCACCCACTGAAATCGTTTCAGACTGTCCACCAGATTGATAATCAGAAAGCAGATTATGAACCATTTTACCAGATCAACCGACTGGTCGAGCGCGCCGCCCGGATCTATGGACACGGCGATGGAAGCAAAGGCCAGCCCCCCCCAGAGAAGGAATAACAGATAGACCCGATCATAGACAACCTTTGACTGGCGAAATATGGCGTACCGGACCCACCAGATAACCAGCGTGGGTAAAACAATCAGCTTGCCGATCTGAAGGGCCTGAAGCGCCGGGAACATCGCGGAAAGGCGGGCGTACTCAAAGACGAAATACGCGAGAATGCCCAAGAACGGATAATATACAAGGAGAACGGCCATCGCGACCACGCCAATCAGGCCGAACACGATCATGGGATTCACCAGCAGTAACGCAACACCACTGCCGATCGACACCAGCGCCAGCGCCGCCCACCAGAGGTGCGCCGGCTTGATCACCGGTTCCCGCGTCGCAATGTGATGAGTCTGTCGATTCATAGTCCGTCGTGTTACCGTTTGGCGGCACCGTTTCTATCGATTGCCTTTTGGAGGACGTGTGCAAGCTTGCCGGTCAGGTTGCGATACTCGTACTGGGCGATGAAATCCCAATCGGGGGTCACTGTGAGATCACCGGCGCGCTTGCGTTGAAGGAGGTCGGTGATTGTTTGTCTGATGGCGGCGGCGTCGTCCAACGGCACCAGAATTCCGCATCGACTGTTTTCCACTGAGGCGGCGATTTCGCCCGGTTTGCCGATCGCCAGGATGAACTTGCGGGCGTTTAGATATTCGAAGTATTTACCGGGAAATTGCTGGTTGGTGATCTTCTTCGCGCCCAAAAACATCAGAAGCACATCGGCGTCCAACATCGCCTGGATCGCTTCCGGGTGCGGCTTGAACCCGGGCATACTGAGCTTATTCGCAAGGCCCAGTTGCCCGATGAGCGTCTGATACTGCGCACCGACGTAACCGATGAACTCTGACTCAATGTCTCTTGAGTTTTGCCGGTCCTCGGCGCAGAGGTCGGCGAGCGCATGGAAGAATTGACCGGCGGTGCCGTCGTACAGCGTTCCGATGTGGAGCATAACCAGTTTATCGGAGTGATTATGGCCGCCACTGACGGGCAGATCGGGGAAATCGTCCCGGTCGAACCCATTGGTGATGGCTTGATATTTGGACTGTTCGGGGTCCGGGAAGGCCGCCAGCAGGTCATCGGCGTTCCCCTGGGCCATGGTAACCACCTGGTCTCCCCTGCGGAGAAACTGGCGACAGAGCCAGTGATCGAGTTTTTGCCGCAAATTGCTCCGGTGATAGTGCTCATGACCAATGAACCAGTTGTCCCGCAAATCCACGATCCAGGGCTTGCGGAACAGCAGTTTGAGACACAGACCGACGACGTGGGAGGTCTGGGGAGTCGACGTGCTGAAGACGACATCCGGCTTCTCCCTGACCATGATTCTGAGAGCGGCAAAGAAGGCGAAGGGGAACCACCCGATCATGCGGTCAGGGATGAACAGCCATTCCTCCACGAAATCATTCAGGGGGTGAAAGAAGTACCGTTTCAGCCAGCCGCGTTTCGGGCCCTCACCAGACGCCGGACTCGGGGCGACGCGGCCGGCGGCTTTGGTTTCTTCACGCAGCGAACCGCCGGTGGACTTTCGGCGATAGAGGAAATCGTGCAGACGTCGCGTAAGTTCGAACAGATCTACGGAAAAAGTGCGGACAACCTGGACTCCGGCGGGAATGTCTTTGAGGAGCGTTTCGTCCCTGGCAAGAGCGCCGGCATTTCGTGCGGTGAGCACAATCGGCTCCCATCCGAAGGAGCGGAGGTGTTTTACGAACTTGACGGGACGATAGATGCCGGAGGTCCGGGCGGGCGGGAAATCGTATGTGATCATCAACAACTTCTTCATCAGGGCACTGCCTCACAAGCACTTAACGCAATCCGAGCCTGGACCGACCAGATATAACTTATACCTGTTTCCATTGTCAAGAATCGACCGGCAGACGACCATTTTGTCGGCGCTCCGGCGATGTAATTGTAGCTCTATTTTCCATATGAAATGATCATCCTCACACCTTCGCCTGGCCATCCGCACGGCCAGCAGATAATAATGAACTGCTTGTCCCATAA
>JACRAV010000333.1 GCA_016213305.1 Candidatus Zixiibacteriota bacterium
CCTGGGCCCTCGCTTCTCTTCGGGATCAGCCGCCGGGCTCTCCCTGCATGGGATCAGCAGAATGAGGTGGCACAATCTAACTCGCGTCCTGATCGCGAACTGACGATCGGGACAAGACCAAAAATGAACTCACCTCATCCATCGTCCCGCGAGGGACACCTTTCCGCCGGCAGGAGAAACTTGAATTGCCTCCCTTCGGCTTGGCGGTCCCGGCAAGTTGGTCAGACCGCGCTCAATGCGTCCTCCTTTGTCCAGCGGAACTGCGTGTTGTCGCTCCAGAACCGATGTATGATTGTTGATGGGCGCCGAAGAGTGACCCCCACATTTCCAAGTGGATCAATAGCTTATCGTGCCGATCGGTGTGGGGCCCCGCGCCGATTAACAATTCGCTTCGGTGTGACCGAAAATCCGACGTAAGTCTGGCTTTCGCGCCAAATGACCGAGGTTTTTCCCTGCGACACGGCGCCCCGCTTTCTGCTGCGGGACCGGGACACATCGTATGGTTCGGCCTTCCGCGATTTAATTCAGATGTTGGGCATCGAAGAGGTTGTTACTGCACCGCGGCCACCCTGGCAGAACCCCTATGTGGATCGCCTCATCGGCTCGATCCGCCGCAAATGTTTAGATCACATTGTCATCTTCAACGAACGTCACTTGCGTCGCGTCCTGTCGAGCTATTTTCAATATCATCACGGGGCCAGAACACATCTCTCGCTCAACAAGGATTGTCCGCTGCCTCGCCGCATACAGCCGCCCTCTGCAGGCGAGATCATTGCGTTCCCCGAGGTGGGCGGTCTGCATCATCGCTACGAACGTCGCGCTGCGTGACCTCGGTTGTCACTGAACCGACACGTCGGTGTCGGGGTGACGACCCGTCCCATTTTGCGACCGCTTTGCTCAAATGCGCTGGTTTCCAGAAATTCCATGCATGGCGCTCGAGTCGCAGCCGTCGCCCGATTTGCCGCGCGGCTGATGAAAATCGTCGGCCGCGAACAGCGGCCACCCGCGTCCGGACCAAATACATTTTTGCGCAAGGACAGGATACTTACTGGGATGCCCCGGCCGTGCTCCCGCCCTGTAAGGCGTGCAGTCTTGCGGGGATCGAGCAGCACGAGTTGGACGTCCCATGTCACGCAAACCCGCACCGCTAGAGTTGGGTCCTGGCATATTCGACATGGACGATGAGCGCGCCCCGCGCCCAGGGGAATTTCGCTTTTACCGCATCAAAGGTATCGCCCGAATTGAGAATCTCACCGGTACCGACGATGACGCACCCTTGTCCGGCGCTACGAGATCCCTGCACTTTCCTGGAAGCGACGAGCAGCTGAATTCGGCTATTCTTCCGAAGATTTTGCTCGGTCTGTCGATAACCCCCAACGGGGAAAATGACCGTTTCTTCGTCGACCCCCAGGGTACGCATGTAGTCACCCCAGTTACCGACCAGATGCGGACCGTCTTCTCCCATCGTAACGATGGTTACAAACTCGGTTGCCGCGCAGACGTCGCGACAAACGCCTTCAATTTTCGTCATTTTGAATCTCCTCAACCGGCACTCTCGCCACATAAACGCGACGCGTTGAAACAGTACCACAATTCATTGATCTCTCATACCCGATCAAGTCGGGACTCGTGTGCTCACCGGATGACCATCGACGTCTGCTGTTGTCCGACGGCACAACGTCGTCGGGACGAGCGACCCTCGACAAACACGCTGCGCGCGGCGCGCTTTTCCGGATGGTCTGCGCCGACGGCCGGCATGAGAAATACGGCAGCCGATCAACCGCAATGAACCACAGCTGTGATATTGTATTTACCGAACCTCGACAGCGTGAAAATCGTATTGGCCCACCCCTTGGATCAGCAGAAACCGGCACTCCGTCGTGCCTCCGTTCGAGATCTGGTGCGCCGTATCGGGTGGAATTGCGTAACTTCCACCGACTTCCACGATCCTGCGATCGCTCGGCGTGCGGACTTCCACGGCAAGCTCGCCGGCGAGGCAAAAATACCAGTCGGAA
>JACRAV010000334.1 GCA_016213305.1 Candidatus Zixiibacteriota bacterium
ATACTGCGGCGCGCTGGGGCTGTGGCGGGGCAACCGGTCGGTCTTTTCCCTGCTGATCAGAACCGCCGAACGCAGGAACGACCACTGGACATATGGCGTGGGGAGCGGCGTGGTGTACGATTCCACCGCCTCCGCCGAACATCGCGAATGGCTGATCAAACTCGGCGCGCTTGGCCTGCCGGTGACCGGGCAACAAGAGAACGACTGACTTACGTGGTGTCAGGGCTCCTGCCCTGACACTCTTGAGATCGTCGAAGTGCCGTTCTGAAGTGTAGTAGGTCAAGCCGCTTGCGGCTTGACATCTTTCGAATGAGGAGACTCTTCCGCGTAAATATGTTGTGTCGGTTCTTGCGTCACCTCCGCAGGAGGTGACGTGTGAACCGACACTTCCTGGAACCCAACAAGGGAGAACGGCGGGTCTCACGTCCGGCAGGGCCGAACGAAGGACCCGCCGCAACTTTCAAGTCGCCGCTTGTTGTTGATTTTCATCCCTCCGGCCGGTTAGATGTAATCCGGAGAAAACCGTATCGCCGCCGATGGACACAACCGTACTTCTGATTTTCATATTCGTCTATACCGGCATGATCCTCGGGCGGATCCCCGGTCTGGCGCTGGACCGCACCGGCGTGGCGCTCTTGGGCGCGATTGCGCTGATCGCCTTTGACCGGGTGACGCCCGAAGATGCGATCGCCTCGATTGACGTTCCCACAATGGCCCTCTTGTTCGGCCTGATGGTGGTGTCGGCGCAGTTTCGATTGGGCGGAGCGTACACCAAAATAGTCCGACGTCTGACCGCCGCCAAACTGTCGCCGCCGCTTTTGTTGGGCGGGTTGATACTGGTGTCCGGTGTTTTGTCCGCGGTGCTGGCCCACGACATCTTCGTGCTGGCCATGACGCCGATACTCATCGAGGCCTGTGCGCGCAAAGGGCTTGAGCCGTTACCCTATCTGCTGGGGCTGGCCGCCAGCGCCAATGTCGGCTCTGCCGCCACTTTGATCGGCAATCCCCAGCTCATGCTGATCGGCCAGACCCTTCACCTGTCTTTCTCCCACTATCTCTGGCAGGCGGGCATTCCTTCGCTTATCGGAATGGCGATCGTGTGGGGGGTGATCAGTTGGATGTACCGCGGTCGCTGGCGCGCGCCGGTCCACGCCGTGCTGGTTGAGCCACAGCCGTATAATAGATGGCAAACGAGCAAAGCCGTGCTAACGACGTCGATTCTGATGTCTCTCTTTTTGTTCACCCCCTGGCCGCGGGACATTCTGGCTGTCACGGCCGCCGGAGTACTGCTGGCCAGCCGCAAACTCACCTCGCGCTCCATGCTCGGCCAGGTTGACTGGCAACTGCTTGTCCTGTTTGCCGGCCTCTTCATCGTCAACCATGCGCTGTCGGCCTCCGGAATACTTCAGACGATGGTGACCTTCCTTCAAACGCAGGGAATGGACCTGCATCAGCCGGTGACACTCTTCATGACGGTGGTGGTATTGTCGAACGTCGTTTCGAACGTCCCTTCGACCATGCTGTTACTGCCGAGCGCGACTCATCCGCTGGCCGGACCGATTCTCGGCATGGCCGGAACGTTTGCGGGAAACTTGTTTATCGTGGGATCAATCGCCAACATCATCGTGGTGGAACAGGCGCGGCTCCTGAATGTCAGGATTACCTGGCGCGATCACGCCCGGGTCGGAATTCCGGTGACCGTCGGTTGTCTCACGGTCGCCGCCCTGTGGCTCTGGATGATCGCCTGAGTGCGGTGTGATGGTCAGTGCGGTGATTGGATCAGCGAGTGCATCGCCCAGCCGGTATCGGTTTCTTCCAGCCCGTTCAACAGCACGGCGCGGGTTCGCCACAGCGACTCTCCACAGGTCGCGAAACGTCCCGGAATGAGATATTTGAGCACCGGCAATGAAGTCAACAGAGTGTCGGTCAGATGACCCTCGCGCACCGGTTTCTTGTAGGTCAGCCCCAGAGTGACATTGTGATCGAGTGCCACCAGATCATCGGTAACCGATGCCAGTTCCTGTTCCTTGCCGTTTCGCCAGACCCAGGTGCCCGCATGATTACCGGTCAGGTCAAGCCTGATGAGACTTTCCTGCTGGGTCAGATACCGTCCCACCCGGGCTTCGTTGACAGGAAGGGTCCAGCCATCGGACGTGATGAGCAGTTGATGGGCATAGCCGAGACCCTCGACACGGAAATCGTTGTCGATGCCGACCCTCGCTTCGGCCCTGGGCGCGACGCCTTTATAGATAATCTTCTCGCGGGCCGTGGACAGGAGAGTCTTCTCGATAGGGGCCACGGTGCTGATCCATTGGCCCCGAATTTTCAATGGTGAGCAGTCCCAGGTGGGGCCGGAGTCGGTCAGGCGCGGGGCACTTTCGGCAAAGGCGATAGAGTGCCGGTTCACCACCCGGCCGTCCTCGCCATACGATTCCGACACCACGTTCAGATGAAACTTGGATTGACGAATCGATGTTGCCGTGCCGACAAAAAAATCACCGTTGGGGGCAATACAATCCAGATACCAATGAGATACGGTGAGTTTCATGCGTAATCAGGCCTTTTTTCCTCTGCGGGTTGATATCAAGTCACTGTGCCCCAGATGACTATCTCAGCCGCTATCATTAATAGGTCGGCAGATATACCGGCATCTTTACCGGCCCCGCTAGGCCTTGCTGATAAAAGTCGCTTCCTGATAGGTATGGGCGACGGCAAACCCGATCTGCTCATAGCACCGGATCGCCGGGGCGTTGTCCGCCCGGACATTGAGGCAAACCAGCTTCCCCTCGTCGTGCAATTCGCGGGTGAGCGCCCAGGTCACCTGTCGGCCAAAACCGCGCCCCCGATACTCGGGATCGGTGGCGATATTTCCAAGCGTCGCAATCGCGTACTGGTCCGAAACGACATGCACTCCGGCGCTGGCCACCAGCCGGCCATCCTGCCAGAGTCCACGATACCGCCCGGTCCGGAGCATTCGCGGCATGAAGTAATTGTTGGGATAGGCGCGGGCATACAGATCGGTCAGCGCCGGAAGATGGGATTCATCGAGCGAAGTGATACGCGCCTCGTGCAGGCCATCCGGCGCCGGACTGAGTTTTTCGAGTCGCATTTTGTAATGAGCGCCGAGCGGTTCCTCGCGGTACCGCGACCGAAAGACGTCCCCGCAGGCGCTCTGAAAATGGCAGTGAAACCGATCGGGCAGAATGTCGAGCGTCTCTTTCACCAGATCGGGAAACCGTTCCGTCACGCCGAAAGCCAGGACCGTCGGGACTTTCAGACCGTTATATATGAGAATGACATCTTCGATGATCGGGTGGCGCTTGGTGGTGTAGCTGGCCGCCCACTGGCAGTCGCCGAAGAAGAAATCGTCCAGATCGCCGATATGGTAGGCAAACAGCGCCGGGTCTTTCTGAAAATGCCGCCAGAGGCGGTCCTTATCGACGACAAATACAAACATGGCGAATGGTGTAACCGGGGTGCCTCAACCGAACTTGCCGGCGATCACGCGGTTTTGATTTTGGTCAGGAAGCCGATGACTTCATCGAGTTGATCGCGCCGGATGGTGACTCCCTTCTTGGTGGGAAGCCATTCCTCGTTGTCGGCCAAAAAGAAAATGCGAAAGTTGATGAGTTGGCGCCCTTTGAATTCGGTGTCCTCGATAATGAGCTTTTCAGTCTGGGATCGTTCCAGTTCAAGTCGCATGTCGTGCTCCCGTGCAGGTTGTATAGTCTCTATACCGACGGCTCTCCTGCAAGACGACAAGCTACGGCCGTGCAGACCGACGATAGTTATTTACCCTCTTTTATAGCCGATCTTTCTTAGAAAGGCACGCCGCTCTTTCTTGTCGTCCTCGG
>JACRAV010000035.1 GCA_016213305.1 Candidatus Zixiibacteriota bacterium
CTAATGAAGATGGCGGAACCAGAAGCGGTTCCGCCCTACGAAGACACGCGCAAAACCGTGTACGTCGTATTCCCGTACTCGCGGCGCTGGAGAAGTGCAAAGCCGGCGATGTCAACGTCGCGCGTCTCGCTCGTGTCGTGCTGGCAGAGAATCATCCCGCCCGGTTCTACGATCGGATATTCGCGCAGACCGGCCAGCGTTCTGCTGATCAATCCCTGATACTGCGGCGGGGCGATCATCACCAGGGAAAATCGTTTACCGCGTTTGGCCAATTGCGGAATGACCGCAAAAACATCGCCGCAGACACAGGTCAGCCGGTCATTCACGTCGAATCGTTTGGCCTCGGCGTTGATGCTGTCCGCCAGACGTTCTTCGAGTTCCACGCCGGTTGCGCTCGCCGCCCCGCGCGAGACCGCCTCGAACAGGTACGAACCGCTCCCGCTGAACAGATCCAGATAGCGGGCCTCCGGCAAATACGGAACGAGAAAATCAAAGATGGCGCGGCGCATGCGCGTGAGCGGCGGGCGGGTGACACCGAGGTCAGGGACCGACACGATGCGTCCTTTTAGCGATCCCGCAATGATCCGGTACTCGATCTCCGGCTTTGTTGGTTTCTTGGTCACATTCGGTTCCTCGTCAGGCACACGCCGGCCGGGCGACTTCACGCTAATACTTCCGGCCCGGCGGTCCGATAGACAATATATCAGTTCAAAGTTGCGATGTCACAAAAGAGGAAGTATTCATGCCAACCGTGTTAAAGACGCGGCGACCAACTATCGAGGGGATTCCCGACACGCCCGATATCGAGGCCTGGCTGGTCGGGCAGGGGTTTGGTGCGATCTGTGGCGTGGATGAAGTGGGACGCGGGCCGCTCGCCGGCCCGGTGGTAGCGGCGGCAGTCATTTTTCCGGCGGACCTCGTTATCGAGGGGCTGGACGATTCCAAAAAATTGACGCCCCGCAAACGCCAGAAAGTGTTCGACCAGATCGCCCAGCTCGGGCTGGTCTGCGCGGTTGGGATTTTGGATCACCAGGCGGTGGACTCGCTCAATATCCACCAGGCGTCTCTGCTGGCGATGCGCAAGGCGGTCTCCGATCTGAGCAAACAACCGGATTTCGTGCTGGTGGACGGGAATTTCAAAATCCCGAATCTGACCCACCCGCAATTTCCGATTGTCGGCGGCGATGCCCGTTGCCGCGCCATTGCGGCCGCCTCGATAGTCGCCAAAGTGACCCGCGACCGGATCATGGAACACTACGAGCAAATCTACCCCGAGTTTTCATTTTCGGTCCACAAGGGGTACCCGACTCCCCTGCACCTTCGCGAACTTCGCGACCACGGACCCACCGATATCCACCGGCGATCGTACCGCCCGGTGGCCAATCTGGTCAAACCCGATGACGCCTTCTGACGGTCGCCCCCGGCCGGGGAAATCCCGGCGAACAATCGGCGCGCAATTCGAACAACGGGCCGCCGAGTATTTTCAGAAACTCGGCTTTGAGGTCATCGAAAAGAACTGGCAGGCAGGACACCGCGAGATCGACCTGATTATCAAGAAGGATCGGCTCGTGGTTTTTGTGGAAGTCAAATCATCGTCGTCGGCATCATTCGGTCACCCCGCCGAGCGGGTGGACAAGACCAAGAAGGATCGACTGATATCGGCGGCCCAGCAGTATCTGTTGGAAAAGAATATCGAAGGCGTCGATCTGCGATTCGATGTAGTCACTTTTGCAGGGGGACGGCTGGAGCACTTTCCAGACGCTTTTGAAGTCGGGCAATAGAATCGGCGCGGACTGAGTCCTGAGGCGAGAGCTTTGTATTCAATTTGCGGATACTGTCCTGAATTTTTGTGATCGAATCGACCTGTGCCGACACCAGCTGGGCAAAACCGTAATACCGTTCGGTTTCTTCGGGGTGATCGTGAAAATATGTCTGGAGTTGCTCGCGCGTGACGCCGCGCGCTTTCAAAATGGAATCGCGCCAGACGATAAATCGGGCCGGATCGTGGCGGTATTCGGCGGTCCCGACCCAAACCTCGGCCACCACCGGCGCCAGCCGCGCGGCCTCGGCCAGCTCGGCCGCATTCTGCGAGGCCTGCCGCCACCGATACCCGCCCCAGACCCCGGCCAGCAATACCAAGGGGAGCAACCGCTTAACCCAGACTAATTTAATCCAACTTTTCATTGCAACCTTTCGGGTTTATTCTGCATTATATACCTTGAATCGGACCTGCGGGTCAACAAAACGTTATGGAACTTACGTACCCGATCAAACGGCGCAAGAGCCGGGCGGTGAAAATCGGCGATGTCATCATCGGCGGCGGTTTTCCCGTGGCTATCCAGTCGATGACCACCACCGACACGGCGGATGTCGAGGCGACGGTCACCCAGATCAACCAGCTATTCAACGCCGGCGCGGATATTGTCCGTCTGGCGGTCCTCAATCACGAGAAATCAACCGCGCTGACCGAGATTCGCAGTCGTATATCCAAACCATTGGTGGCGGATATTCATTTTCAATACAAGCTGGCGCTGAAGGCGATCGAGGCGGGGTTCGACAAGATACGCATCAATCCGGGCAATATCGGGGCCGACTGGAAAGTGCGCGAGGTCACCAAGGCGGCCAAGGAACGCGGGATTCCGATTCGGATCGGGGTCAATTCCGGCTCCCTGCCAAAAGATATTCTGGAAAAGTTCGGACATGACTCGCCCGAAGGGTTTGTCGAGGCGGCTCTGCGCGAGATCGCGATTCTCGAAGAGATGGACTTTCACGATATCGTGATCAGCGTCAAGTCAACCAGCACCGTGACCGCCTTCTGGGCCTACCACATGCTCGCCGAAAAGTGCGATTACCCGTTGCACCTGGGCATCACCGAGTCGGGGACGCTGGAGACGGGAAGTATCAAATCATCGGTGGGGATCGGCACAATGTTGATGACCGGTATCGGCGACACGATCCGCGTGTCATTGACGGCCGACCCGGTGCACGAAGTGCGGGTGGCCAAACAGATTCTCACGTCGTGCGCGCTCAAGAATGACGGTGTCGAAGTGATCGCCTGCCCGACCTGCGGGCGGTGCCAGATTGATATGATTCCGATGGCCGAACTGGTGGAGAGCAAGACGCGACATATCCACACGCCGCTGAAAGTGGCGGTGATGGGGTGCGCGGTGAACGGCCCGGGGGAGGCCGCGGCGGCCGATGTCGGCATTGCGGGCGGCGATGGCCGCGGGATGCTGATCAAAAAGGGAGAGATCGTCAGACGGATGGACGAATCCGAACTGGTCGAGACGCTGTTGTCCGAAATCGAATCGATGACGGGTGAGAAGATCGAGCGGTAATATATCGATCAGTATTTACACAGTGCAGGACAAGGCCCGGCGCGAGCCGGGCCTTTTTGTTGTTTTATGCGAAGCAACAATGCGAGTTTCAGCTTTCCGGTACTGGGTCAGTTTGGGGGGCGGGTTGCCCCTGAGCGGGCATGGCGGTATATTCGGGTATGGGCAAACTTACTAAACACCTCA
>JACRAV010000336.1 GCA_016213305.1 Candidatus Zixiibacteriota bacterium
ACCGGTGATCACCGCTTCGCCGGTGGATTGCACCGCGATCGACTGTCCGTAATCGGCATTGGCGCCGCCCAGAAAGGAGCTGTAGGATAAGGTCGTTCCACCTGACGCAATCTGGGTGACGAACGCGTCAAAAATCCCATTGAATGACGGGTCGAAGGCATTGACCGCGGGGAACAGATTGGAAGTGGTCAATCCCGTAATAAACATGTTGTTCGAGCCGTCGAGCGCGATCCCGAATGCCCACTCGTCGCCGGTGCCGCCCAGGAAGGTTCCATAGGTGAGCGATCCGCCGGACGGGGAGAGTTTCGCCACGAAAACATCGTACCCGAAATTCGCCGTGGGATCGTACGCACTGACGGTCGGGAAATTGGACGAGTTGGTAAATCCGGCGAGGTATGCGGAACCGGCCTTGTCCACGGCGATGCCGTAGATGCCGTCGAAATCTGAACCACCCAGATAACTGCCGTATTCCAGGGATGCCCCCGAGGTTGAGACACGAGCGACAAAGCCGTCGAGCGTTCCGCCCAAACCGGCGTCGTATCCGGATGGTGACGGGAGGTCGGGGGAGGAGGTTTCGCCAGCCAGATAAACCCGGCCCGCCGTGTCACAGGCGACCGCCCAAGCGCGATCATCGCCGGAGCCGCCCAGATAACCGGCATAGACGAGACTGTTGCCGGCGGCGACCAGTTCAGCCACGAACGCATCGGTGCCGCCATTAGGGGTAAGATCGAAGGCGCCGAGTGCCGGGAAATCGGTCGACATCGTGTGACCCGCAATGACGATTTTTCCGGAAGGGGTCAGAGCGATGGAGGTACCGTCATCGGATCCCGCGCCACCGATGAACGTGCTAAACTCAATGTATTGTCCATTCGCCGACAGTTTGGTAATGAAGACGTCGTTCGAACCGTTTTGCGACGCATCATAGGCGCCGATGGTCGGGAAATCGACCGATTCGGTCTGTCCGATGATAAAGGCCGCGCCGTTGGAATCGGCCACAATTCCCCGGCCGATGTCGTTGCCAGCGCCACCGAGGTATGTCGAGTAGGTCAGAACGGGATCGATGACGGCTGGCAGAGAGGGGTCATAGTCGTTTCCGAGCTTGAAGCCGAGCGACCCGGATCGGGTGATGGCGTAGGCGCCGCTGATTGCGATCTGTTTGTCGCCCTTCGGCTGATAGATCCGGGGCGGTTGCTCAACCAGGTCGCCCCAGTCGGTTGAAACCAGAAGCTCTCCGTTTGGACGTACCGACAATTGCCGGATGCCTTCAAATCGAAGGGATATCGCTTTTGGATCGGCGCCAGGAGTCAGTTCGAAATCGTATTCGAGATGATCAGGGTTACCGTGATACCGAAGATCAATGCCCGGATAAATTGAGCGGTACACGACATCCTGAAACATCGGGACGTCCGTGCGCCAGTTGCGGGGCTGGTTGCCGATGAGATAGTTGACGCGACCGGGGAGCGGAGATTCGCCGACAATTTCCGCCGCCGGGTTGGCGTTCTCGATGTGGAGAGCGTACGAGAGGTATTCGATGCGCGCCCGGGTGTCGTCTCGGAGCGACTGCGGGGTCGGCTGGCCGACCGATGACGCCGGGGCGAGGTGACGAGAAAGCTGGAAATAAACGGCGTCGCGGGTGTACCAAATACTGGCCCCGCCGACGTCCGCCCGATAGACCGTCCGCTGGTCCCACTGGCCCCGGTTGGGCACAAAAGTCAATGGGCCATGTTGAAGCTGGCTTAGGGAGACCGGACCTTCGGTGACGGTACCGGACACCGCCGCCGCACCGGTCAGGCGATCGGCCGCGAGTGCTGAAGCGGTAATGGCCGATAACAGCAGGAAAGAGGCAAGAACATAAATTCGGCCGACCAGGTTGTTCGACAACATGAGGTGTGCTCTTCGAACCGGCTAAATATTACGTTGACCAAAAAGGTTGGACAGTGTCAGTACTCTAATGTGTAACAATATACCGGCAGAGAACATATGTGTCAAGAGATTACGTGTGGCCATGCGAAATTCCAAAGTCGTCTGTTCAAAGGACAGCCAATATTTATCGTACGATCCCCCGAAAGATCGTTTTGATTTATGTATTATCGGACGGATCAGGCATATTATGAGCATGCATAAGCAGGTATTGTCAGCAGGGTTTGCGATATTTTTCACAATGTGTTCTGCTTTTCCCGTTGTGTCGCAAACGGTCATCACCGGCGGAATCTCAAATCAGGCAAGCAGAACAACCGAATATGCCGAGTGGAAAAAATTATCCCGGCCGCCGGCCGATACCATCGATGCCCAGAATCTTCGAATCTGGTTCGCGCCCAGGCAGGACGGGAACTGCCGGGTGCGCATAAACGTGGTGGACAGCGCCCAGACCCCCCGACGGCAGGTTCTCAATAAACTCCTCAAACAAGGATATTACAATCTCTATTGGGACAAGCGCGACGATTCGGGTCGGCTGGTGGAGCCGGGCAGGTATCGGTACATTGCTACATCCGGTTGCGGCTACCGGTATGAGGGCAAATTGACGGTATCTTACCGACAATGGGAACGCGCGTTGCACCTGACTCCCGACACAACCGGCGACAGCGCGGTGGTGGTGCTACAGGTTGATTCATCCCGAATCCCGGTGACCATGTGGGTGCAGACGCCGGACTCGGTGGTGGTCGATACGCTGTGTGTGAGCCGGGCTTTTCCTGTTGGAATACATCGGCTGACATGGGCGCCAGAGAGACAGCTCGCTCTGGGAGAATATGTGGTGCGGTTGACGGCCGGAGATTATATTGCGGAAGAAAGAGTGATCCTCAAATGGTCAAATCGCTAGCGGTTATTTCCGGATTGTTGATACTGGGCGTTCTGGCGTGCGGGAAGCACAAGGCCCGCGGCGGGGAAGAGATCGGGCCGGATGGACGGCCAATCTACACCGGCCCGCGGATCGAGGTGGTCTGGGTTGATCCGACTATTATCGAGTCCGATTTGAACATGACCCTGATGCGGTCGGACAGCATTGATTCGATCGAAGTCTCGCCGGACGAAATCTCCACGCCGACCGCTCCGGCGATCAGCTTTGAGATTACAGAACCGTCGTGCTGGACTTCGGTGACGATGTTCGATGCTCGGGGGCAAGTGTTGCAGTCATTGCTCCACAAGCAGTTAGGCCCGGGATTTTATAAGCTTACCGTCCACAAACCGCCGCCGGCGGCCAATCCTGGGGTTCCGTACAACTATTCTCTCCAGGCCCGCTATTGTAACCACGTCAGAACGGTGCAGATCGGTTCCGGGCGGGGTACCGTCCGGTAATTCCATTTCGACCAACCCCAATCGCCTGTCGGACTTTGTCCGATTGTGCATTCTTCGTGCAGGATTTCCCCTACAGTATAGCCCGCCGCCGCCGATAAAAAGGGTGATAAGTCCCCGCCGGGTGGGGACGAGCACACGACGGAAGGTGAACCTCGCGATCGAGGGGAGAATACATGCCGACTATTCTGGTTGTCGATGACAAAGACTCGATGCGCAACATGCTGTCGGAAACCCTGTCCGGGGAAGGGTACCGGGTGGATGCCACCAGCGACGGCAAGCGGGCGCTCGATCTGATCCGCAATAAAGCGTATGATCTGGTGCTGACCGATCTCAAGATGCCCGACACCGACGGTCTGGCCGTGCTTTCGGGCGCCAAGGAAGTGGACAATGAGACGCCGGTGATCCTGATGACGGCCTACGGGACGATCGAGGACGCGGTCCAGGCGATGAAGCTGGGGGCGTACGATTTTATCACCAAGCCGTTCGACACCGAGCACCTGTGCGTGTTGGTCAACCGGGCGCTGGAAAATCGACGGATGGTCGCCGAGAACACGCTGTTGCGCGAGGAACTGCTGGCCGATCACGGCGTGGCGAATATCATCGGCAAGAACGAAAAGATGATCGAACTGTGCGGGCTGATTCAGAAGGTGGCGAAGAGCGACGCGTCGGTTCTGTTGCAGGGGGAATCCGGCACCGGAAAGGAACTGTTTGCGAGGGCGATTCACCAGCTGTCGAACCGCCGCGAGTAGCCGTATATCGCGATCAACTGCGCCGCCATTCCGAGCGAACTGTTGGAAAACGAATTATTCGGTTCCGAGAAGGGAGCGTTCACGGGCGCCCATGCGCGCAAGATGGGGAAGTTCGAGATTGCCTCGTCGGGAACGGTCTTCCTCGACGAAATCGGCGACATGGATATTGCCCTGCAGGCAAAGCTGTTGCGGGTCCTGCAACAGAAGAACTTCGAGCGGCTGGGCGGGACGAAGACGGTCGATGTCGATGTGCGCATAATCGCGGCCTCCAACATGGATCTGACCCAATTGATCAAGGAGAAGCGGTTCCGCGAGGACCTGTACTATCGGCTGTCGGTCTTTCCGCTGGTGATTCCGCCGTTGCGCGAGCGGGTGGACGACATTCAGTCGATCGGCGACTATTTCGTTGACAAATACTGCCGCGAACTCAAAAAGCCGACCAAACAGCTCACCAAAGAGGCGCAGGACCTTTTGATGAAGTACCATTGGCCCGGAAATGTCCGCGAGCTTGAAAATACGATCGAGCGGGCGGTGATTCTGGCCGAGGGGAAGAAGATCGGGCCGGAGCATCTGGCGGTGCGCTTACAGAGAACCGAAGACATCCAGCTTCGCGATGGCGCCGGGCTTAAGGAAATCGGGGCGCACGCTCAGATGCAGGCGGAGCGCTCGACGATACTGCGCGTGCTCAAGCAGGTGCGCGGCAACAAGCGCAAAGCGGCGCAGGTGCTCAAGATCGATTACACGACCCTGTTCGATAAGATCAAGAAGTACGAGATCGATCAGGAGCCGGTTTGACCCGCAAATAAACGGGGCGACAAACAGGGGCGATGAGCGGCGTTTCACTCTTAGACGGGTGACATGCCGCTTTTTTTGGTTCGTAGCCAAGTAGTGCCGGTTTGTACCGACTAAATTCCTCTCCCTCCGGGAGAGGATGTCACGAAGTGACAGGTGAGGGGATCAGACAAGAGCGGCTCTTCGGCAATCTGTCCGGCGACCGAGGCCTCGACAAGCTCGGCCTGACTTAATCATCCGTTATATAGTGGTGTCAGGCGTCCCCGCCTGACACTCTTAAGATCGTTCGTATCAAACAGCCGTCAGGTGAGGGCACCTGACGGCACGAAGAGCGCCCCGCTAAATTGGTATTGACTTTTTGCCGAAGGTAGATGATATATGAGCGACTTGTGAGGTTTCGCGTCAGAGTCTCGTGGCCAGGTGATAGCTCGCCGTCGTGTCGCGATCAGTCGCCCGGCCGTTTTTGCAGGTATTCTGACCCGGGAACGGTGCAACGATGAACGGATCGATCATTGACAGAAATGTTCTGATGCTCAATCAGAATTACGAGCCGTTGACCGTCTGTTCCGCCCGTCGGGCGATTGTTCTCATGTTTCAGGGGAAGGCGGAGATGATCGAGCCGGCCGACGGACTGCGGGTCCACACGGTCCGGGCGGAGTACCGCCTGCCGTCGGTGGTGCGGCTGTCGGCCTACAAGCGGGTGCCGTACAAACGGATCATGCTCACGCGCAAAAACGTGATTTTACGCGACGGCCACCGGTGTCAGTATTGCGGCTCGACCCGCGGGCCGATGACGGTCGATCATATCATTCCGAAAACCAAGCGCGGGGCAGATGTCTGGGAGAACATGGTGTGTGCGTGCGTGGACTGCAATAATCGGAAGGGTGATCGCACCCCCGAGCAGGCCGGCATGACGCTCCGGAAAAAACCGGGGCATCCCAGTCATATCAGTTTTATCCAACGATACATCGGCGTATCGGACGACCGCTGGCGTCAGTACCTGTTCATGGACTGACGTGTTTTTTTTGAATTCATAAATAATGTTCCGAAAAAGCATGCCCTTGGGCCGCCCGGCCCGCAATTCAAACCCATCGTCTACGGATGGGCATTCATGACGGAGTCAAGCCATCGGGCTCTCCTGTACTCGCGTGACGAGGTATCGGTTTCCACTTTAAGGAACGCGTTCAGATAGTACCGAGACGAATCCTTGTTTCCCAGTGCACCGAATATGGAAGCTTTGTCGAGGTACGCCGGGTATACCCAGGGGAAAACCATAAGGAGGGAATCTACATCGGCAAGGCCTTTGGATTTCTCTCCCAGAACTACAAAGCAGGCGGCCCGAATGAGTCGGGCACGTATCAGATAGGACTTGCGGACTTCGCGATCAATACTGGATGGTTGATATCCAGCCGGATATGTCCGTTCGCCCGACCATTCCAGCTCGTTGGTTTCCATCTCCCGATAATCTTCCGCTTCGGCGCTGTCGTTTCCGATGCGGCGCCGCGTTTCCAGAGCATCAGTGTAATCGTAATTGAGAAGGAGGGCGCGCCGGTACAATTGGTAGGCCGTTCTATTGTCTCCGCGCCC
>JACRAV010000331.1 GCA_016213305.1 Candidatus Zixiibacteriota bacterium
AGTTTGCCAAGATCATCAACAAGGTGCGCGACTCGGTGCAGGGAGGAACGACGCTCTCCGAAGCCCTGTCCAAGCATCCGAAGATTTTCGACCAGTTGTACGTGAATATGGTGGAGGCGGGCGAGGTCGGTGGTGCGCTCGACGCCATTCTCATTCGTTTGGCGGTGTATCGGGAGAAGGCCGACCAGCTGATCCGGAAGGTCAAGGGCGCGATGGTGTACCCGTCGGTGATCGTGGTGGTCGCGGTGGGCGTCACGTTCGCCATGTTGACCTTCATCGTGCCGGTGTTCGCCAACATGTTTGCGTCGGTCAAGTCCGAACTACCGGCGCCGACCCAGATCGTGCTTCAGATTTCAAACTTTCTCAAGGCGAATCTTTTGTACCTGTTCTTTGGAGCCGTCGGGTTGGTGGTCGCCTTCTTCTACTGGAAGAAGACCCCGGCGGGCGCTCTTCTGTTCGACAAGGTTCTTCTCCGACTTCCGATAATGGGCACCCTGGTTCGCAAGTCTTCGGTGGCCCGATTCACCCGGACCCTGAGCACCCTGCTGGCCTCGGGTGTGTCGATTCTGGAGGCGCTGGAGATTACGGCCAAGACATCCGGAAATATGGTGGTCGCGGCGGCCATCAACAAATCGGTGCTGGCGATCGCGGAGGGTGAAACAATCACAGGTCCGCTGAAGGAGACGGGTGTGTTTCCGCCCATGGTCATTCAAATGATCGGCGTGGGTGAAAAGACCGGCGGTCTTGACGACATGCTCAATAAGATCGCGGACTTTTATGACGAGGAAGTGAACGAAGCGGTTGCCGCCCTGACCTCCATCATCGAACCGGTCATTATTGTGTTCATGGGTGCGGTGATCGGAGCCATCCTGGTGGCCATGTATCTGCCGATGTTCGACATTATCGGCAAGATCTAACCGCTTTCGGGGACGACACATGGATGTCCGCCCGACCAACGACTCAAAGACTGATGAACGGCGCCATCACCGGGCGCCGTTCTCGCTATCCGGCGACTGGCCGTCATCGGCCGGATATCGCTGGTTTCTTCCGTTCCGCATCGCCACCTACGTCCTGATTTTCGGGGCGGCCGTTATCTGGATGGGATTGCCGGATACGATCCGCCCGTTGTTCATCGGCTACTCCATCATCACGCTCGGGATGGCGCTGGGGGTTACATTCTCGCGTCGCCGATCCATCGGTCCGGTCGAGCCGACGCTCGTCTGGCTTCATTTCCTGGTGGAAATCGCCATGGTATCGGCGGTGGTGCTGTCCACCGGGAATGTGAATTCGCCGTTTCTGGGCTTGTTCATTCTGACGATTGTTTCGGCGGCGCTGGTCTGCGAACTGGTGGGCACTCTGGTGGTCGCGTCCGCCGTCTCCACCGGTTATGTGCTGGCGGTCTGGATCGGACTGAGCCGCTCGGTGGATTTCAACGTACCGGCCTTGAAATCGATCCTGGCGCTGGAGGGCACGGTATCGTATTCGATGCTCCTGCACATCTTCATGTTCTATCTGGTGGCGCTGATCTCCGGGATACTGGCCCATCGTCTTCGCGCTCAGGATCGCAAGCTGGCCGACACCTCGCTGGCGCTCAAGCGCGCCCGGCTCGAAACCGACGACATCCTCCGTCACCTGAACTCCGGCCTGCTGACCATCGACCAT
Organism: Candidatus Zixiibacteriota bacterium; assembly: GCA_016213305.1. Taxonomy (GTDB): domain Bacteria; phylum Zixibacteria; class MSB-5A5; order GN15; family FEB-12; genus JACRAV01. The sequence continues at coordinate 1,663 of JACRAV010000331.1, forward strand.
ACCGGTTCCATCATCTACTTTAACCGCACGGCCGAGCGCATTCTCGGATACGGTGAGGAGCAGGTGCGAGGCCTGCCGTGTACCCGCGTGTTCTCCGAGCGGATGCCGGAACTGAGCAGATGCCTGTGTGATGGGATCGAACGCGGCGTGGAACACCCCCGGAGGGAGTTCGAGATCATCAATTGTTATGGTCGAAGCGTGCCGATCGGCGTGTCAACGTCGATTCTGCGCGATGAGGACGGTTCAGTTCGGGGGGTGATCGGCATTTTTTCCGATCTCACGGCCGCCAAAGATCTGGAGGAAAAGATGCGTGCCGCCGATCGTCTGGCGGCGGTGGGCGAGTTGTCCGCTTCCATTGCGCATGAGATTCGCAACCCGCTGGCGGCCATATCGGGGTCGGTCGAAGTCCTCAAGCGGGACCTGGAATTATCCGGGCAGAACGACCGGCTGATGGACCTGATCGTGAAGGAATCGCACCGGCTGAGCCGGATCTTGACCGACTTTTTGACCTACTCGCGCATCGGCCGCACCTCCTATGCCCGGGTTGAACTGTGCCACCTGGTCGGCGAAGTCCTCCAGCTGGCTCGAAATCATCAGGCCTATAACGCGGATGTTGAAATCGTGTTCGAGTCGCGCGAGGTATGCGTCTATGTCGTCGGCGACGACGATCTGATCCGGCAACTCCTGATGAATCTGGTAATCAATGCCTGTGAATCGCTGACCGGCAGACAGGGCCGGGTGGGCGTGAAGATCACGCGAAGGACATCGTCGGTGGTCCTCGATGTCTCCGATACCGGTCCGGGTATTGCACCGCAGACCCTCGCCCGGATATTTGAGCCGTTCTATTCAACCAAGAAGCAGGGGACCGGCCTTGGGCTGGCCATTGTCCATCGAATCTGCTCCATGCTGAAACTCGATATTCAGGTCGAATCCGCCCCGGGCGTCGGTACGACGTTTCATGTCGAATTCCCGCTCCACGGACATGCGGACAACGGCGTGTTGTCCGGTGTGTCGTCGTCTCAAGCAGTCATCGGCTGATTCCATCTCCTTTTTTGGCCTTGCTTTTTCGGTCGGCGTGTATAATATACCGCAACCAAAGTTGAGGTCGGAATCGTTGAGAAAGGCCAGTATTATCAAGCGTTTATACATTGCGGCGATTATCGCCTGTTTACAGATCGGATCGGTCGCGGTGTTGCTCGGTTGCGGTCAGACGCCCCCGATGTCGGAGGAGAACCGAAAGCAGTTTTCTTTCAATGTGGCGGAGACCAACACCGGGTACGCGATGTCAGCCGATCAGTTGTTTGACTTTATTCTCGAAAATCGGTACGCGCTCATGGGCGGAACGCTCTCGCGCGCCGAGGTGGGCGAGATTCTGGACAGTCTTCTGGTGGACACGCTCGCCGGGATCGCCGCGTCATCGGTGAATTTGAGTCAGTATCGGCTGGTGTACCGCGATTATGTGCACCAGTACCAGGATTTTCTGATCGAACGGTTTACCGATTCGGCGGTGTCATCACGGGTGTCGGCGTTTGATTCGGCGGAGGTGCTGGCGTTTTATCAAAAGGATCCCCAGCGGTTCGCGGTCAACGAACAGGTGCGGCTGTATCAGATTCTGATCAGCGGCTACGGTCTGCAGACCGGACCCGACTCGGCCTATTACAAGAAGTACAGTCATCTTCAGTTGCGCGAAGAGGACCGCGACCGGATCAATACCGTTTACCGATTGCTTCAGTA
>JACRAV010000332.1 GCA_016213305.1 Candidatus Zixiibacteriota bacterium
CCGCGACCACAGATCGAATAATAGTCGCACCCGCGAAGACTGGCTCTGACCAGGGATTCAACCTGGTCGGCTACGGCCAATCGCTCCGGGTCATCCAGCCGCTCGATAGCGGAAATGTCCAGCACCACCAGCGACACAAACACCCGGTACCGCTCGGCCCGTTTCAACTCGACCTCGGCCTGTTTGAGGAAATTGCGCTGGGTCTCAGTTACAGATGGGTTGGAGGTCTCAAGTGTGCTCATAACTGTCAATCACCGTTGCGTTTCATATCGTGTTCAAATTCTAAGCAATTTCTATTCCATAACCACCAGAAGAGACCATATTAGCCCCCCTGCGCCAATGGTCGATCAGGGTGAGGTCCTGGCGCTGTAATGCGTTATGCAACAACGAAATAAATAGTGTTTGGGACTTTTAATAAGGACCTTGATCGACTGGGAAAAATTTTTTCCATGCATGGCGGTGCGCAATAAATGCACAAGGCTTCAGCAATCAGGACGATGTTAGTTGCAAAAGGGCGACTACTTGGTCGCGTTGAGATTGTAATCTTTGATTTTATAGAGAAGCGAGCGGTAGGAGATTTTCAGGATATCGGCGGCTTTGCGGCGGTTCCAGTTGGTGCGCTGGAGGACCTCGGCGATCAGCCGCTTTTCCTCGGAGGCGATCGTTTTACCCACCCGGTTCTTGAGGGCATAATCGGTGGCCGGGTCGGAGGCGGGAGCGCCTCCGGCCGGTTCATAGGCCATGTACGGATTGACCTGCGGAGCCGAGGGGTACCGCTGGGAGGCGGCCGCGATCAGTTCATTCATAATGCTCTCGTCGCCGCGCTCCACCACCTGTTTGATCATATTCTCAAGCTGGAGGACTTTGCCGGGCCAGTCGAAAGCGGTCAGCTTGGCGATCATCTCCGGCGAGAGGGGCCGGGCCTCGCGCTGGTAGAGGGTGCTGTACTTCTCGATAAAATGCTCGACCAGCAGAGGCACGTCCTCGCGGCGGTCGCGAAGCGGCGGCAGAAACAAGCTGATCTCGTTGAGCCGATAGAAGAGATCGTCGCGGAAAGTCCGCTCGGCGATCGCCTGATCGAGATTTCGGTTGGTGGCGCAGATGATCCGCACATCGACATGGATATTATTGATCCCGCCGACCCGGACAAATTCCTGCTGTTCCAGAACCTGGAGAAGTTTCGATTGCAGTTCGAGGGGCATGTCGCCGATTTCGTCGAGGAAGATGGTTCCCTTGTTGGCGATTTCGAACCGCCCCTGCTTGGTTTTGTGGGCGCCGGTGAAGGCCCCTTTCTCGTACCCGAACAGTTCGGCTTCCAACAGGTCGCGCGGGATCGCCGCGCAGTTCACTTTCACAAACTCGTGACTGCGGCGGGCCGACAGCGAATGAAGCATCCGCGCCGCGATTTCCTTGCCGGTCCCCGATTCACCCCGGATCAGCACGGTCAGCTCCGAGGGGGCCACCTGCTCGATGATCGCCTTGACGCGGGTCATCAGTTCGGAATCGCCGACATACGAGCCATAGGTGTTGCGGACCTGGAGTTCTTTCTTGAGCTGGGTGACTTCATTGCGAAGTTTCATCTTCTCCAGCACGCCGTTGATATGAATCTCAACCTCGCTCGGCTCGAGCGGTTTGTTGATAAACTCCGCGGCTCCCAGTTTCATCGATTTGACAACATACTCGGTTTCGCCATGTCCGGAGACCATGATGACCTCGGGGCGGCTCTCCAGCTTGCTCAATTTTTCGAGAATATCGAGACCAGAGATTCCGGGCATTCTGATATCGAGAAGGATCAGGTCGGGCCGCTCGGTTGTAACCATTTGCAGACCCTCTGAACCATCGTGCGCAGACACAAAGTTGAATTTCGACAACCCTTCCTTGAGAATCTGATGGACCCAGGGGTCATCATCGATGATCAGTATTTTGGTCTTTTCTGCGGCCATAACTAATTGCACCTGCCAAGGTTAAGTATCGGCATACGGGCCGATAAATCAAGTCGAAAATTGAGCTATTTTGCGGCTTTTCCGCAATGTGATGCATTACTCGGCGGTGGCAATGGGGAAAAAGATTGAGAAACAGGCCCCGTTGCCCGCCATCGACTCCACCCGCACCAGCCCATGATGGGCGCTGGCGATCCGGTCAACCACCGCCAGACCAAGCCCGGTGCCGGTATCTTTGGTGGTGAAATACCGGTCGAACACACGGGAGAGGTGCTCGGTCTTGATGCCGTGGCCGGTGTCGATCACTTTGATTGCCAGGTAGTCGGCCTCTTTGTGTTCGGGGCGTTCGATCACACCCTTGATGGTGAGGGTTCCCCCTTTGGGCATCGCGTCCATGGCGTTCAGCAGGAGATTGAGGAACATCTCGATCAACTGATTCTTGTTGGCAATAATTTCCCATGGGGCGGCGGCGAACTCGGTTTTGAGTTCGATCTGTTTTTTCTTCAGATCGGGGGTCACCAGTTCCGCGGCTCTCAGCACGGCACCGCGAAGGTCAAGCCGGCTGGTTTCGTACCGGTTGGGATTGGAGAAATCGACCAGTTCCCGCACCAGCTCGTTCATGCGATGAACCTCGTCTTCAAGTCCCTTGAGCATGGGCATTTCTTCGAGAAGCTCCGGGTGTCTTTGCCAGAGAATCGACATCGTGCCGCGAATCGAATTGAGCGGCCGCCGCAGATCGTGGGAGATTTCGGAAATCATATTTCCCATGGTCATCAGGCGGGTCGCATTGATCACCGCTTTTTCCCGTTCGAACAACACCGCTGACTGGGAAATAACCAGTTTGGCGAGATCGATATCTTCGTCGGAATATCCCTGTTCAGCGGCGCTTCCCATATACAGTATATGGGCCAGTTCGCCGCCCCGGAAAATCGGCACGGCCATGAAAGCGCGGTCGGGGCGGGGGTACAATTGATTCCCGGCAATGCGTTCGGAGATCGCATCCGAGAGGGCGCGAATATCGCCGAGATTCATAGCCGCCAGATCAAGCCCCTCAATCCGGATTGAATCGGGCCGGACCCGGGCCAGATCGATCCGCCCCGATTCGGTGAGCGGAATGTCGGCCTGGCCGGTGGCGCCTTCGGGGGTCAGACTGCCCGCCTCCCGATTCCAGGTGAACCAGATGGCGTAGTCGATGGGGAAAATGCGCCGGAGTTTCTGCACGAGGGTGTCGCGGAACCGCCCGACCGACTCGATCGTGTGCATCTGAGTGGCCATTTCGTTGAGCAGTTCGACTTCGGCCAGTCGCCGGCGATTTTTCTCGAACTGCGAGGCGTCATCGACCGCCACCGCCGCCTGCGAGGCGAAGGTGGCCAGAAGGCGGAGGTCATCGTCGGTGAACGGTCCGCCGCCGCTTTTGTTCGCCATATTAATGACGCCCAGAACCATGTTCTTGATCCGGAGCGGGACGCTCAGCAGTGACGCCGCCCCGTATTTTTCCTTGTTGATCCGCTTGAAGCGGTCATCCTGCTCGACATCGCGGATCACCAGCGCCTCGCCCGTTTTGGCGACATATCCGGCGATCGATTCGCCGATCGGCAAACGGACGTTGGTCACGTCATCCGATTCGTGTCCGATTTCCGCCGCCACCTTCAGATATTGCCGGCGCTCATCGAGCAACATGATCGAGCCGACCTGCGCCTCGGTCACGGTGGCGGCCAGCACCACGATCTGGCGGAGAAGCTCGTCGAGATTGGCCGATGACCCGATCGACTTTCCGGCCTCGTACAGGGCGTCCAGTTCGTCGATGCGGCGTTTCAAAATGATGTTGGAGATTTTCAGTTCTTCCATGAGGCGGGCCTCGGCCAGCTCGGACCGCCGTTTCTCGAGGGCGCGGCGCACCGCCAGTTCGAGATAGGCAAACTCCACCGGTTTGAGCAGATAATCGTACGCCCCTTTCTCAATCGCCTCCAGCGCCGTGTCGAGCGACCCGAAGCCGGTCATGAGAATCACCGGTATTGCCGGATCGATTTCCTTGACCACGCGGAGAATTTCAAGACCGTCGGGTCCGGCCATTTTGATGTCGGTGATGACCAGATCGACCCGGTCGCGTCCCAGAGCGGCGATGGCGTCGCTGGACGACTGGAACGCCGCGACCTGATACCCCTCGCCGCTCAACAGGGCGGTCAGCGAATCGCACATCCGCTGTTCATCGTCGATGATGAATATCTTCTCATGCGACGACATCACGGGCCTGCTTTCCGTCGGTCATGGGCAGTCGAATTTCAAAACATCCGCCGGGATTCATATTGCTGAAGGTTATCGACCCGTTGTGCGATTTCACGATCCCCCAGCAGACCGACAATCCCAGACCGGTCCCTTTCCCCGGATCCTTGGCGGTGAAGAACGGCTCGAAGATGCGGGGAATCTGTTCGGGCGGGATTCCGGGGCCGGTGTCGCACAGGGTGATCACCACCGATGAATCGGCCCGATCGACCGTGACCGTCAATGTCCCGCCCGTTGACATGGCGTCGCGGGCATTGATGACGATATTCAGGAAGACCTGTTTGAAGCTCTCGACCGACCCCACAACCCAGGCGGGCGACAGCCGGTAGTCTTTATGCACGGTCACGTGCGCGGCTTCAAGCTGGCGCTCGGCCAGCATGAGAACGGAATCAAGCACGCCGACGATATCGACACTTTCCGTTCCGGGCTGGCCGCCGCGGTGCAGTTCCAGCAGTTGTTTGACAATACGGGCGATCCGGTCGATCTCATCGCCGACAATATCGAGATATTCTCCGGATTTAGACACCGGGACCTGCTCATCCACCGACCGCCGGGTGAGTAGCAGGTAGTTCTTGATGATTCCGAGCGGGTTGTTGACTTCATGCGCGACCTTGGCCGACATTTCTCCCAGCGCCGCCAGTTTTTCCGACTGGACCAACTGCTGTTGCGCCGATCGCAGTTGGGCGGTCGCCTGTCGTTCGGAGTCATACAGGCGCGCATTTTCAATCGCCACGGCGATCTGATTGGCGAGAATCGAAAGAAATTCGACATCATCTTCGCGAAACGGCGTCTGCGAAATCCGGTCGGCCAAAAGAAAGACGCCCGTGAGACGGGTCTGATAGATCAGCGGCACTACCAGCCCTGGCGTGAACTTTTCAAGGATGGCGGCTTCTTCGGGCGAGGCGACGTCCCTGAGCAGATCCTCGCTCGGCGCGGGGCGATTCAAGCGGCGAAGATAGGCGGCCAGTCGCGAGGTGGCCGAGAAATATTCCTCGGCCGAGGGCAACGCGCCCGATCCCTTGGCCTTGGCCAGATAGAACCGCTCCGACTTCCCTTCGCGCGTCAGAAAGACCGCCGCCTTGAGTGCGGCCACCTGGCCCAAGCTGGTGAACATGAATGTATCGAGAAGCGTCTGGTAGTCCAGCACCGAATTGAAATTGCGGCTGATCTCGAAGATGGTGTAGAGATCGAAGATTTTCCGCTTGAGCTGGCGGTTCGTTTCGCTCAACAGCTGAAGCTTTTCTTCCAGCTGTTCCTTGAGCGCTGACACCGCCGACGCCGACGATGTCGGTTTGACGCGTCGGGGGGACGTCGCTGTCCGTTTGGGGGCCTTGTTCCGTGGCGCTTTCTGGTTCATCGTCAGGTGTACCGGCCCAGGAATTCTCCCACCAGGTAGTGTGAGCCGATTACTGGAATAATATCGTCCGAATCGGTCCGTTTCACAAGGGCGGTCAGCGCCGCTCCGAGCGTTCGGTAGGTCCGCACCGGAACCCCCCGGAAATCGACCGAGCGAATGGTCTCTCCAAGGTCTATCGACCGGTGCGATTTCAGCCGGACCAGATGGTATTCCGACGCCACCGAGGAGAGGGCGTCGAGCATTTTTTGATGCTCTTTCTTCTGCACGAATCCGGCGATGATCGGCGCTTTTCGGCCGGGGTAGCGATGTTTGAACGTCTCCGCAAACGCCGCCGCGCCGGCGGCGTTATGGCATACATCGAGAATGATGGTCGGCCTGCCCCGACGGGCAAGGATCTGAAAACGCCCGCGCCACTCGGTCGATTTGATTCCCCGCTCGATCGCGCTCTTCGACAGGCGCAGTCCCACCGACTTGAGCGCCGCGGCCACTTCAAGCACGAGGGCGGCATTGCGAAGCTGGTGCTCGCCCAACAGTGACGGTTTCAGGTTGGTCACTTCGAGGTTATCGGTTGTGTAATCAAGTGAAAATTGATCCGGCCGCATAGTCAGGCGACGGGCGTCAACGCATCGCAGGGGCGCGCCCACGTGAGCGGCAGTCCGGCGTAACACTTCTTCCGCCGCTTGCGGCAGAAGGCCGATCACATGCGGAATCCCCGACTTGATAATCCCCGCTTTTTCGGACGCAATCTTTTCAAGGGTGTGGCCGAGCACATCCATGTGATCGTAACTGATATCGGTAGTGACGGTCACCAGCGGGTCCAGCGTGTTGGTGGCGTCAAGCCGCCCCCCCAGACCGACTTCGATAACGGCAATATCGACTCCCGCCCGCGCGAAGTGATCGAACGCCAGCGCCGTGACTACTTCGAAAAAAGTGAGTTTTTTTTTACGATGACGGTCCGGTGCCGGTCAATCCAGCGGGCGATTAAGGAGCCGGGAATGAGTCGGTCGTCGATTCGGATCCGTTCCCGGAAATCGACCAGATGCGGCGAGGTGTACAAACCGGTGCGATACCCCGCGGCGCGGAAGATCGAGGCCAGCATGGCGGAGGATGATCCCTTGCCGTTGGTCCCGCCCACATGGACAGTGGCGAACTTCAACTGCGGCGAACCGATCTCTATCAGGAATTGCCGGATATTTTCAAGCCCCAGTTTCATGCCGAACAATTCCCGCGAGAGGATAAATCGTTCGGCCTGCTTGTAGGTGTGGCGCTTCATGCCGGTCTCCACATGTAACGGAGCAGGCGAACGAGCGTTTCGCGAAGGTCCTTGCGATCGACGATCTTGTCCAGAAATCCTTTGTCGAGAAAGAATTCCGACGACTGGAAACCTTCGGGCAATTCCTGACCGATGGTCTGCTGAATCACGCGCGGCCCCGCGAATCCCAGGAGGGCGCGGGGTTCGGCGATGATGACGTCGCCCAGCGACGCGAACGAGGCCATCACTCCCGCCGTGGTCGGATTGGTGAGCACCGAGATAAAGGGAATCTTCTTGTCGGCCAGGACCGCGAGCAGTCCGGAGGTCTTGGCCATCTGCATGAGCGACAGAATACCTTCCTGCATTCGGGCGCCGCCGGAACACGACACAATGATCAGCGGGATTTCTTTTTCGATCGCCCGCTCGATAGATCGCGCTATTTTTTCGCCGACCACCGAACCCATCGATCCGCCGATGAACGAAAAATCCATGATCGCGAACGAGACCGGCAGGGTGTCGATCTTTCCCA
>JACRAV010000337.1 GCA_016213305.1 Candidatus Zixiibacteriota bacterium
CCTCCGATACAATTCAAGCTCCTTCGACCAGTCTCCCGCCAGCTCGGCTTTCTGTTGATCGAACTTCAAAAGTTGCTGCGCAGACATCAGCGACCGCCGACCCTCCAGAAGCTTTAGCACTGAATCCGCCTGAATTCGCTTCCCAAGATTGCAGTACGCCCAGAACATTTGTAGCAGTGGAGCATTAAAGGTCGAGTCCAGGGCACAGGCCTGAGCGAAATGTTGAATGGAACCCGCCCAGTCATTCTTTGTGTCGAATAGCTCTGATCCCTTGACGTGCTGAAGCCAGGCGTCATACTTTGGCGCTCTGGGCAACTGCCCTTCAAAACCTTCCTGAGAGACTTGAGCGAGAGCACCCATCACCCGTTGTCGCACCGATTCCACACCTTGCATGGGCTTGGCGGTTGAAGCATAGATAGGTGCAACAGCCGCCAGGAGCTCTTCCTTGGCATTGTTTACCTGTGCCTGAAACTGTATGGAGTCCCCAAACCTGTAATAGGAACCGCTCACAACGAAAGTGGACTTGGTAGCCGCCGCGATCGAGCGAATGCCGCTCGTAGTATTGAGACTCCGCGATATCTCAGTAGGAACTACATCGACCATGTCCAATAGCATGAGCCCTTGAGTTGTCCAATCAGCCGCCATGAGACCCAGTTGATCCATCGATGGATCACCAGTCTGGTTCTTGAAAGGGACTACGACCACTCGTTTACGGACTTTGCTTTCATCAGCCGACTTCATCACCAGCCGCCAGGGCTTGAAGATCACGACAACCGCGGCAAGAACAACAAGCAGGGCCACTGATGGAATAAGAATTCGCCGCTTCCGCCTGATCGGGATTGATCCTGAACTGACGGTCGATATCAACCGTCTGAGATCGGTCGCAACATCATCCCCATGCTGATACCGAAGACACCTATCCTTGGACAAGAGCTTGTCAACGATCCGCTGGAGATCGTCCGGCACATCGTTCTTGTACCGCGCTAGCGGCTCTGGAACGGCCTCCACGATGTTCTTCACTGTGGCAACGTCCGACTCGGCCTTGAAAGGCGCCCGCCCCGCTATCAACTCGTAAAGGACAACCCCGAACGAAAACAGGTCCGACCGAGCATCGGCCTCTTCCCCTCGCGCCTGTTCCGGCGACATGTAGCCGACCGTCCCCAGCGTGGAGCCGGTCTTGGTGAGGTGCTCGCTTCCATGGACCGAGGCCAGACCAAAATCGACAATCTTGGCCCGGCCATCTTGATCTATGAGAAGGTTGGACGGCTTGATGTCGCGATGGACAATCCCGGCCGAATGGGCCTTGGCCAGCCCTTCGCTGACCTGTATCGCAAGTTCAATAACTCGGCTGAGCGGAAGCTCTTTACTCTTGCCAAAATCACGGAAAGTCCGCCCTTCGACATTCTCCATCGCAAAAAACGGCCGGCCATTGAACTCGCTGACTTCGTAGATCGTGACGATATTTGGATGATTCAGCTTGGCCGCCGCCTGCGCCTCGCGGGTGAACCGGGCGCGACGGTCGGCATCCTGACAGGCATGAACCGGCAGAAACTTGAGCGCAACTTTCCGGTTGAGCTTGGTATCCTCTGCCAAATAGACCTCGCCCATCCCCCCGGCGCCGATTTTCTCGATAATCCGGTAGTGACCGACTATGGCGTCTTTCGCAAGCTGAAGGTACGTTCGGGTCTTGTCGTCGTTGTTCTCGGGCACGATCGAGTTTCCTCCCCGTCAAACCTGTCCATCGACTACAATAAATACCGGCTTATAGACATTTATGTCAACGACTAAATGCGCCTGATAAGTCCATACCCCCAAATACGTTGAAAACACTCAGAATCGGCCCTTAGGTGCAGTCACCGAAGACTGGGGCACACGCTCCGCAGATCGCCTCCCTCACTTTTACTACAGACTTGCTGGTGATTCCGTTCCGGGCCTTTATATATGAAGGAGGACGCCAAACCATGCCCGCCAACCAGGAAGAAATCGAGCCCAATCGGGACGGCCGCCCACCCGCTTGCGGTTCCGTCAGGTCCTTCGTCCAGCTACTGCTGGACGTGAGACCTGACGGAAAAGTACAGCAAATCGAACCCATTTCGGAGACAGACGAGCCATGAACCTTTTTCGATTAGCAAAACGAACCCAATTTGGACGACTGGCGGCCTTTTTACAGTTCCGTCAGGTCCTTCGTCCGGCTACTGCCGGACGTGAGACCTGACGGCAAAGAACAGCAAATCGAACCCATTTCGGAGACAGCCGAGCCATGAATCTTTTTAGATTAACAAAACGAACCCAATTTTGGGGACAGCTAGGTCATGAACTTTTTTAGATTAGCAGAACGAACCCAATTTGGAGGAGATACCCCGGACTAAGGCCGTCCGCCCGGTTTCACCCCTTGATCGGTGATATGCGCCGTGATATACCCGTTGGGCGTCACGTCAAACGCCGGGGAATAGACTTTGATATCCGAAGGTGCGGTCAGTGTGCCAAGCCCCTCGATCACTTCCTTCGCCGACCTCTCTTCGATCACGATCTGCGATCCGTTTTCGATACCGGGATCAAAGGTGGACGACGGAGCGGCAACATAGAACGGAACGCCATGTTCTTTCGCCAGTACCGCAACTGAGTATGTACCTATTTTGTTGGCGGTATCCCCGTTGCGGGCAATTCGGTCGGCGCCAACCAGCACCGCGTCGATCTTCCCCTGTCGCATGAGCATACCGGCGGTGTTGTCGCAGATGAGCGTGACATCGATCCCCTCCTGTTGCAGTTCCCAGGCGGTCAGTCGCGACCCCTGCAAAAGCGGGCGGGTTTCGTCGGCGTACACTTTGATGCGCTTCCCCTGATCGCGACAGGTGTAGATCACGCCCAAAGCCGTGCCGATCCCGCCGGTCGCCAGCGCGCCGGTGTTGCAGTGGGTAAGGACAGTGGCGCCGTCGCGAATCAATTCGGAGCCATGTCGGCCGATTCGGGCGCACATCTCGCGGTCTTCGTCGTGAATCGCCTCCGCTTCCTGCCAGAGGCGGCGCGAGGCCTCGATGGCAGATACATTTCCGTGTGCCTTCATTTTGTCGAGCACGCGATCAACCGCCCAGAACAGATTAACCGCCGTCGGGCGGGCCGCCTTGATCTCGCTCCCAAGCCGGACCAGCAGATCTGTCGAGTACGCGCCCTGTTGTGTCACGGCCACCGCCAGTGCGTAGGCCGCGGCGATGCCGATCGCGGGTGCACCACGGATTTCAAGACGTTTAATGGCCGCGATGATTTCCAGGTAGTCATCCGTCTCTTTTTGGACGAGACGCACGGGAAGGGCGGTTTGATCGATAAAGCGGAGTTTCGATCCGCAACGTTCGAGCGCTTGTACTTTCATCTGGTCGGGCGATCTCTACCGGGCTGGAGGTGTGGGCGGCGGTTGGCGATAGAGATGTCGTTTCACTTTCTTGGCGGCGGTTTTTTCCAGTTCGGCCACGCTCACTTCAAAGCCGACAATCCGTTTATACTCGGCTATATGATTGTTGACCTCGGCAATGACCTCGCCCATCCGTGCCTTCACCAGCGGGTCATCGACCGTCGCGGCGGCCATGTGATCGTCGGTGCGAATCTGTTCAAGGTCCGGAACGACGATGGCAAAGACGTCTTCCCCCTGTTTGCCGCCGGGTTTGGTTTTGCCGATGACGATCGCCTCGAGCACATAGGGCGATGCCATAAGGCGCTCTTCCAGTTCTTCGGGATAGATGTTCTTCCCGGCTGCGCTGACGATCAGGTTCTTGGACCGCCCGGCGATGTAGTAAAATCCGTCTTTGTCCTTCTTCGCAAGGTCCCCGGTGAAGAGCCATCCTTCTCTTAGCGTCAAGCCGGTCGCC
>JACRAV010000335.1 GCA_016213305.1 Candidatus Zixiibacteriota bacterium
CCCCCTTCACCCCCTACCTTTGGCCCCATGACCGACCCCAAATCAGCCAAACTCAGCTATGCCCAGGCGGGCGTTGACATCAAGGCGGGCGATGAGGCCGTCGCCCGTATCAAAGAGCTGGCCCGTTCCACCTTCAACTCCAGCGTTCTGTCGGAAATCGGGTCTTTCGGCGGCTTTTTCAAACCCGATTTTGGCGCCGTTTCCAATCCGGTGCTGGTGTCGTCGTGTGACGGTGTCGGCACCAAACTGAAACTGGCCTTCATGACCGGCAAGCATGACACGGTCGGCGAAGACCTGGTCAATCACTGCATCAACGACATTCTGGTTCACGCCGCGCGGCCGATGTTCTTTCTGGATTATGTCGCGACCGGAAAACTCAAGCCGGAAGTGATCGGCGAGGTGGTTTCCGGTCTGGCGCGGGGGTGCCGCAATGCCGGGATCGCCCTGTTGGGCGGCGAGACCGCCGAAATGCCGGATTTCTATGCCCCGGGGGAATACGATCTCGCCGGCTTCGTGATCGGCATGGTCGATCAGAACAAGATTGTCAATGGTTCGGCCATTCGCGAAGGGGATGTCTGCATCGGCTTGCCGTCGAACGGCCTCCACACCAACGGCTACAGCTTGGCGCGGCGGGTGGCGTTTGATGTCGCCGGGCTGGATGCCGAGTCGTGGGTGGAAGAGTTGCATTGCAGTATCGCCGAGGCGCTCTTGCGGGTGCACCGATGTTATGCGCCGGTGGTCTTTCGACTGCTGGACAAACACCAAATTCACGGCATGGCCCATATCACCGGCGGCGGGATTCCGGGAAATCTCAACCGGATTATCCCCGACGGCTTGAGCGCGATCGTCAGCCGGAACAGCTGGCCGGTGCTTTCGATTTTCCACTGGCTGGGGAAGGTCGGCAATCTTGATCCGGTGGACATGTATTCGGCGTTCAATATGGGAATCGGATACATTCTCGTAACGCCGCCGCAGGAAGTGGATGGTGTCATGAAAACGCTCGGGATCATGAACGAGACCGCGTACCAGATCGGAACCATCCAGCGCGGCGTCGACAAAGTGAAGATGGTTGACTGATGGTATTGTTGTGCATACTCGACGGGTGGGGGTTGCGCGATCCGGTGGCCGACAACGCCATCGCCGCCTCGGACAAGCCGAATTATGATCGTTTGCTCTCCACCTGCCCGTGGACCAAAATCGACGGTTCGGGACCATCGGTGGGGTTGCCCGTCGGACAGATGGGGAACTCCGAAGTGGGACATCTCAATTTAGGCGCGGGGCGGATAGTCTATCAGGATATCTCGCGGATCGATAAGGCGATTGAGGACGAATCGTTTTTCGATAACGAAGTCCTCGTGGCCGCCATGGATCGGGTGGCGGCGCAGGGGACGGCCGTGCACCTGTTCGGATTGGTCTCCGATGGCGGCGTGCATTCCTCGATGACGCACCTGTTTGCCCTCATCGATCTGGCGAAACAGAAGAACGTGCAGAAATTATACCTTCACGCCTTCACCGATGGTCGGGATACGCCGCCGCAGTCGGGAATCAAATTTGTCGGGCAGGTGGTGGAGAAATTCAAAGCGGTCGGACTGGGGCAGGTTTCAACGGTGATGGGTCGTTATTACGGCATGGACCGCGACCGCCGCTGGGACCGCACGAATAAGGCATACCGCGCAATCGTCTATGGTCAGTGCGACTATTTCGATGATCCGCTCACGGCGATCAGTACGTCCTACGCGAACGGCGTGACCGACGAGTTCATCAAACCGGCAGTGATCGTGCTCGGCTCGCGCGAGAACGGACGGCTCCGGACCGGCGATGCGGCGATCATGTTCAATTTCCGGGCCGACCGCGCCCGCCAGCTTTCGTATATGATCGCCGGTCACGATATCAAAGGGTACCCGCACCCCGAGGCGCCCGATGTCGAACTGGTGACCATGACCAACTTCGACCAGTCGTTCTACCGCGCCAAAGTGGCCTTTCATCCGGTGCGCATCAAGAATATTCTGGCCGAAATACTCGCAAAGAGCGGCAAGAAGCAACTGCGCACGGCCGAGACCGAGAAGTACGCCCATGTCACTTATTTCTTCAACGGCGGGAACGAGAAGCCGTTTGCCGGCGAAGATCGGGACATGATCGCCTCGCCGAAAGTCGCCACCTACGATTTACAGCCGGAAATGTCCTCGGTCGAAGTCACCGACAACGTGGTGCGACGGATTCAAGGGGGAACGTACGACTTTATCCTGCTCAACTATGCCAATCCGGATATGGTCGGACATACCGGCGTATTCGAGGCGGCCAAGAAGGCAATTCAGGCAGTGGATCGCGGGTTGGGGCGGGTGCTGGAAGCGGTTAAGACACAGAACGGTGTGGCGCTGGTGACGGCCGATCACGGGAATGCGGAAATGATGATCGATCCGGCCACCGGCGGTCCCTGGACGGCTCACACCACCAATCTCGTTCCGTTCATTTTATATGACCCTTCAGGCAAATTGAGTAGTGCTTCGGGAAAGGGGGTCGAACTTCGGGAGAGCGGGATACTGGCCGATGTCGCCCCGACCATTCTCGAAATCATGGGTCTGCCGAAACCCAAGGAAATGACCGGCGAATCGCTTATTCGCAAGGGCTGAAGACGCCTTGAGCATCGTTCGCAAAATCTTTCACTTCGTCGTCCCAAAGAGTATCGAACTGCGCAAACGGCGGTTTGAATTGTCTCTGTGGGCCTTTCTTTTGTCGTTTGCCTATTACCCCACCGTTTTCGGATTTCTGGCCTGGTTTGCGCTCGCCCGCCCGCTGATGATCATCGCGCGGCTGAAAGGGCGCGAGGCCTTCAACGCCGCCTACTTTTTCGGTTTCTGCTTCAGCTTGTGCTCCCTCTACTGGCTCTGGATCGTGACGCCGGCGGGACTGTTCGCGACGATTTTCATTCTCGGTTTCTATTACGCCGCCGTGCTCATGCTGTTCAATAAACTGCACCAGATCAAACCGGTGCTGGGCTGGATCGCCGTCCCGTTTCTCTGGGTCGGACTTGAGTATTTCCGCACCGTGACCGAGTTCGCCTTCCCCTGGTCCGATCTTGGGTACACACAGACCTATTACCTGTGGATATTGCAGATTGTTTCCGTCGTGTCGGTGCACGGCCTGTCCCTGCTCATCTTAACGGTGAATGTTCTGATCGCGCAGGTTTTGCGGACCGAAGTGCGGCCGGATCGGCGGTTCACCGCCGGGCTTTCGGCCTTCGGCATCGTCCTCGCGCTCATGGCGTACGGATGGATTGTGCTTCCCAAATATCCGGTTCCGGGCAAAGTCCCGCTGGCGCTCTTGCAGGGATCGATTCCCATGGACCTGAAATGGGGGACCGATACCGAGTATCATTCATTCAGAGTCTATGATTCATTGTCACAAAGTGTAAAAGACAGCGGCGCCATGCTGTATGTCTGGCCCGAAACCGCCGCGCCGGCGTATCTCAACAGGGACGAATATCACCGCAAGATGGTCGGCGACATCGCCACCCGCTCTTTCGGGTACCATCTGGTCGGGGCGATGGGCGACGGCGTCCGGGATGGGCGCAATCGGTATTTCAATTCCTGTTTCCAGTTCAATCCGGGCGGTCAGGTGGAACAACGGCAGGACAAAGTGCATCTGGTGCCGTTTACCGAGGCGGTCCCGTATCAGGATCATCTTCCATTTCTGCGTCAGGAATATCTGGTCAAATATCTAACCTTTATCAGGACGATGGACATCAACTGGTGGTCGGATTTCTATCCGGGGGATTCGGCTGTTCTGTTTTCCCTGCCGGATATGAAATACGGCGTGCTGATTTGTTTTGAATCGACTTTTCCCGAATATTCCCGGCAACTCATCCTCAAAGGGGCAGATTTTCTGGTCGGGATCACCAACGACAGCTGGTGGGGGACCTCGATAGCGCTCCACATGCACTCGCGCATCTTCATCACCCGAGCGGTGGAAAACCGGTGCTGGATGGCCCGCGCCGCCAACAGCGGGCTTACCTATGTCGTGGACGCCGGCGGCCGGGTCCGCGAACACCTGCCGCTCGATGTCGCTCAGGCGCTTGTTGGCCGGGTGAATCTGCTCGACGGCTTCTCGGTCTATACGCGGATCGGCGATCTGGCCGGGAAACTCTCATTCTTGATTACCCTTCTGGTATGCGCTATACTTGTCATACGATGGGTCGTTCTACGTTTCGTGCGCTTCTGATATCAGTCATTGTCTCATGGGCGTTGTCGCTTGGTCTTTCGGGCGGGGCGAGGGCCGATATCAACTGGACCACGCTGACCTCGCTCAAGGAAGTTCGCCGTCTGCGGACGATTAACGATACAATATTTGCGGCGACCGCGGGCGGACTTCTGGTGATTACCGATCCGGCGCAACCGGGCGCAATCTACGACAATCTCTCCAGTTTGCGCGCCACCGATCTGACCGACATTATCGAGGCCGCCGACGGTCAAAAATGGGTTGCCGCCAATGGCCGATTGATCAAGTTCGGCGGCCCGCAGGCGGACACCTACCCGTTTATCAACATCGACGCCTCGCTGGTCCGCCTGCTCTGTCTGGCCGACGACGGCGACAATCTCTGGATCGGGACATCCATCGGGTTGGTTTTGTTTTCAAAAGTGAACGACGGCGGGCAGATTCAGGACAGCTATCAGATGTTCGGGACACTCAATGCCGCCCCGGAAGTGAACGATATCCTGCTGGTAGGAGATTCGATCTGGCTGGCGACCTCGGCGGGGATTGCCGTGGCCAATCGGACCATCCCCAATCAACTGAAAGTGCCGTCGTTCTGGACCACCTATGGTCCCGACAATCATCCCGAATTGGGGACCAGTCAGCCGCGACGGATCGCTCTGTTCGAATCGAATTACTACATCGGCACCAGCTTTGGCCTCTTCCGGCTCGATCGCGCCGCCACCGACACGCTGACTGAGCTTCCCGCCGGAAGTCCGCCCTGGGTCACCGAACTCAAAATTGAAAATGATTCATTATTCTACTATGTGCCCGACGGTCTGGGCGTGATCAAATCGGGGAATAACACCCTTCTTGGGACGTTCGGTTTGCCGATCTTTCCCGTCAACGGCACCAACACCGGCGCCTATCGCTGGCTGGCCTTGCTCGGAGAAACAGGTCTGTATCAGAACAGCAGTGGATCGTATGCGCTCTATCCTTACACCGGCATGCCGTCGAATCTGGTGGCGGATGTGGCTATCAATTCGGGCGGAGTTGTGACTGGTTTGTTCACCAACCGGCAGGCGCAAACGCTCACCGATTCCGGTTGGACTCAGCGAACGGCAACCGTCTCGCCCCTGACCACCGGCCTCGCCGATCAGCGCGGCAACACCTGGGTCGGCACGTGGGGGGATGGACTATACAGATTGAACGCCGATTCTTTGTTCAATTACGACGAGACCAACTCCAGTTTGCGCGGCAACAACGATCCGGGGCCGGGGCCGAGCACGGTGGTTATTCGCGGCCTCGCGACCAGCGCTCAGTATGTCTTTGCCGCCTGCTATCGGGCGCTCAACGGGTACCCGGTAGTGTTCGGCGATCTTGATCATTTGAATCTTCTCTCCGGATGGGATTCGCTCGGTCTGTCCGATGGTATCTCCGATCAATATGTGACCTCGCTCGACGTATATGATTCACTCGTCGCGGTCGGGACCGAATCGCGGGGAGTCTATACGGTCGATCTCGGCGCGACGCCGCGTTACAAAGCGGATGACACTTCATATCATTTCACCACCACATCGGGATTTCTCATTTCCGATAACGTTCTGTGTGTGCGCTTTTCGCCGGCGGGTGATCTTTGGGTCGGGACCGCCTCGGGTGCCTCGCGGCTTTTGGTCGGCTACCCCCGGTTTACCGACGTCGGCGGCATCGCAGGATTCGGGGCGGTCCGGGCCATCGAGTTCGATTCGCGGGGAAACGCCTGGCTTGGCTCGACCAATGGCGTCCTGCGGATAGACGCCGTCACCGGCGAACTGTTGCTGTTCAACGCCCGCAATAGCGGCCTGGTGAACGATGCGGTGAACAGCATTCGGTACGACCATGCCACCGGCGATATGTATATCGCCACCGACGGCGGCATTTCCATCGCCCGCTCGCAATATGGAAAACCGACCAACGACGTGAACAACGTGCTGGCCTTCCCGAATCCGTTTGTCATCAGGTCCTCGTCGGATATCATGCGCTTCAACTTCGCCCAATCGGCCACGGTCAGGATTCTCACCCTGGCCGGAGAACGCGTTGCCGAACGCGACATTAACGCCGGCTGGGATGGGACCAATGACAACCATAAACCGGTCGCCTCCGGCGTCTATTTCTTTGTCCTGACGTCAACCGACGGCGGCGCCATCGGCTCCGGCAAATTTCTTCTGATTCGCGAACAATGAACATCACGCGCCGTTCATGGCGCGACCTTGCGCCCAATCTCGCTGACACCCTGAACCGGTTTTCAATATTCACCTCACCGGGTTTTGTTTTGCTGTTTGAAACGCTGGACGGAAGCGGCGGGTACTATCTGGTCGAACAGGATGGGCAAGTTATTGCCGCTTTGCCGATAGTCGAATTCGGACGCCCCCCGTTTCGCCGCTTACAGGCGCTCACCGATGGCCTCTATGCGCCGGTCTGGATTGACGAATCGCGCCGGGCCGATGCCCTCCCGCTTGCCCATGCTATTCTTGAGCGGATTGCCACGGAGTCATATCTGAAGTCCATCATTACCGATTTTGACAATCAGCTATCTCCGAAACGATGGCAATCGCTGGAAATGGAAACATCGCTGGTTGATTTGCACCTTGATGATTCGGCAGGTGAATGGTTGCCGCCCGACAAAACTCTGTGCGCCGAAATCGCCAAGGCCGACCGCGACGGGGTCGCGGTCATTCCGATCAATTCCGACACACATATGGCTTCGTTTCTGTCACTCATGCGGAAGACCGAGGCCCGCCACGGACGGCCGCAGAAATATCCGGAGCCATTCTGGCGGGGGCTTGCCGAACTGTCGGCCCACGATCCGCGCATCCTCTGGTTGGGCGTGGAAACAAGCGGACAACTGGCGTGCTCGCATATCTACCTGATCGACCGCCGCGCGGCGCTCAACTGGCAAATCTATTTTGACAAACAGTATTCACCGCTCAAGCCGAATCAGGCAATCATGTTCCAGGCGGCGAAGAGATTGAAGAAAGCCGGTGTCGGCTATCTCAATCTGGGCTCGACCCCGCCCGAGGCGACCGGAGTCGCATCGTACAAAGAGAAATGGGGCGGGCGCGCGTATCGATATCGCGTCTGGAAGCGCACTTCGTTTCTGGGACGGTGGCAATAATGCGTCCGCCGCTCAGAATTCTGGTGCTGGCCGACAGCCGTGCCTTTCACACCGAGCGATATGTGCGCGAACTCCGCATACAAGGGTGCCGGGTTTTGCTCGGTTCGCTGGAGCATGGCTCGACCATTCATCTCCATTTGAAGCGGCTCGGCCCGATACAACAGCTTCACTACCTGCTCGCCACCATGCAGGTCAGACATATTATCAATCGATTTGCGCCGGATATCATCAACGCTCACTTTGCCACCGGTTACGGCTGGTTGGCCGGAAGGGCGGTGGACACAGGATCGACGCCGGTGGTACTGCACCTGTGGGGATCGGACATTTTGCAGGTTCCGAATAGATCGACCTTTCATCGCCGCAAAGCCCGCCGCGCTCTGGCGGCCGCCGATCTGACACTG
The DNA here is from genome assembly GCA_016213305.1 of Candidatus Zixiibacteriota bacterium. Taxonomy (GTDB): domain Bacteria; phylum Zixibacteria; class MSB-5A5; order GN15; family FEB-12; genus JACRAV01. The sequence continues at coordinate 7,744 of JACRAV010000335.1, forward strand.
GGCGATTCGCAGTATCTCCTCGATCAAGCCGCGATGATTCATCCGCCTGAAAATTCGTGCGTGAAATACTGGGGGATAGAACGGCAGTATCTCGCCCTGGCCGATCCGGATCGACCGTTGTCGCGCCCGCTTCGGATCATCGTGCCTCGCCAGCATGAATCGGTGTACAACAACTCGCTGGTCCTGCGTGGTCTGCATCGGCTATTGTCTGAAAAGAAAGTCACGCTCACCGTTCCCGCTTTCGGATCGCTCTATCATGAGTTCAAGAATCAGGCCGGGTCCTTGCCGTCCAATTCCATTCAGTACTACAACCGCCTGCCGCGCGATCAGTTTATGGCGCTCATGTCGCGGCACGATCTGTATCTGTCCGCATCGCAGTCGGATTCATCCCCCGCTTCGCTGATTGAAGCGATGGGGCTTGGCCTGATTCCGGTAGCGGCCGATATTCCAGGTGTGCGCGAATGGCTGACCCCCCAATCAGGGTATCGCTTCACATCAGGGGACGCCGACGATCTCGGCCGGGTGATCAACGAAATCGTAAACACGGGGAACACCTTCGCAGATCTGAGAAAACGAAATCACGAACGGGTTTTGCGCGAGGCGGTGTTCGAAAACACCGTGGCCGAGACCATAAACCTTATGCTTGCTCTTCTGGAAAAACAGTCATGAGCCCTCGCCGCGTCCTCCTGGTCTGCTACTATTTCCCGCCCCTCGGCATGGGCGGGATCGGACGGCCGGTCAATCTGTTTCAGGAATTGCCCCGCCTTGGCTGGGACTGCCATGTATTGACCGTCAAAGGTGTCGCGTATCGGGGGTATGAGAGGGAACTGGCCGCGTCGCTCGACCAGTCGCGTATCCACCGTGCGGGCTCGTATGACCCACAGCGTCTTCTGTATCTGCTTGGCGTCCGTCAGGTCGGAGGGACAACCATCGAGCGGACCCGCGCGGCCTCGTCGCGATTCTTCCCCGACTCCAAAGTGGGCTGGGTCGGACCGGCGGTGCGACTGGCCCGCAAGCTCTGCCGGGAACACACCTTTGATGTCGTGCTGACAACGTCACCGCCGATTTCATCTCATCTGATCGGTCGGCAGGTGGCGCAGGAGTTCAATATCCCCTGGGTGGCGGATTTTCGGGATTACTGGACAGTCGAGCCGATTGAAAAGGCATACCACACCGAATCGTTTGTGCGGCGGGGAAACGATTTACTCGACCGGATACGATCCGGGGCGGACGCGCTGACCGCAGTCAATCATTCCATCCGATCGTACCTGACCAAAGGTGACGTTATTCGCAACGCCTACAACGAGCATCAGGCGTTGGCGTGGGTCGCGCCTCCATCCTCGGATCGGTATCGCATCGGTTTGCCCGGGAATCAGACCGTTTCTATTACCTGGGAGCCGTTACTTGATGCCATCGCCGACGCGCGGCACATCTCATCGGCGATTGATTCTCGCATAGAGCTGGTACAGGTCGGACAGATCGATCCGTCGGCGTTTCGGCAGGAAGTCGAACGACGTTCTCTTAAATGCCGGCTGTCATTGCACGGGCAGGTGTCGCGCACCAGTTTTATCGAGGCCCTCAACACCACCCACCTGATTTATCTCGGTGTGCCAAAAATCGAAGGATTGCAGTTCATTCCGGGGCGAATCTATGATCTTCTGCCGTCGGGACGACCAATTCTCTGCAACGCGCCCCAGGAAAGTGAAATCGCCGAAATCCTGCGGCCGACCGGCAATGCACTCTGCTTTGAGGAGACTCAAATCAGAACGGCCGTCCAATATCTGGCCGACGCTGATGCACGTTTTCGCGCCGGAACGCTTGGAATCACCCCGCGGCCGGCATATGCCACTCCCTATGGCTCTTCGACGATGGCCGGTCAGTTCGCCAACCTATTTGAGCAATTCATCAAATGAATGACAGGACCATCAAAGTATCCGCGATCGTGATTTCCTGGAACGGCCGGGCGTTTCTGGCCGACTGTCTCCGCACGCTGGCGGCTGATCTTGCGGAATTGCCGCATGAAATAATCGTCGTGGATAACGGATCGACTGACGGCTCGGTGGGAATCATTACCGAAACCAGTCCGCAAGCCCGGCTGGTTGTGCACCACGCCAATCTCGGATTCGCGAAAGCGGTCAATGCCGGTATCGAAGCGGCGCACGGGGAATATCTGTTCATTCTCAATCAGGATATTCGCGTTCGCGCCGGATGCACTTCGACGCTGATTGGTCGTCTCGAAAGTGACCGGAGTATCGCCCTCATCGGTCCGAAGTTTGTCGGATTCGACGGCCGGCTTCAGCATTCAGCGCGATCGTTTCCGACTTACCGGCATATCTTCTACCACACTTTCTTCCTTGATCAACTCTTTCCGCAAAGCCGCGAGTTTGGGTCGTGGAAAATGACCTGGTTCGATCACCAGACCGAAATGGATGTTGACCAGCCGATGGGGGCCGCCATGCTCATCCCCCGGAGCGTGATAGACAAGGTCGGTCTGTTCGACGAGTCGTTCCCGATCTACATGAATGATGTCGATTGTTGTCGCCGCGTCGCGCTCAGCGGCGGGCGGCGGGTGTATTGTCCGGCGGCGACGATCGAACACTTTGTCGGCGGGTCAACCCGCACACAGCCGGTACGAATGATCATCGAGTCGCACCGATCGATGTACCGATACTTGCGCAAATATGCCCGGCCACACGAACTCCCGCTCTTGTGGCTTTCGGGACTGGCTTTGATGATTGGACTGATACCGAGGATTTTAGGGCTGATATTTCGATCCGATCCGACTACCGAATGAGAGCCAGCTTTTTCGTCTCGCTGAATTCCCCGGTGACCAGCCGATAGAAATAGACGCCGCTTGCGGTCGGGGTGCCCATGCCGTTGCGGCCGTCCCAGGTCACCGAGTGCCGCCCGGCCGCAAAGAACCGGTCGATCACCGTCGCCACTTCCTGACCCAGCGAATTGTAAATGACGATCGAGGTGCGACCGGGCGCGCCGAGATCGAACGAAATAACCGTCGAAGGATTGCACGGGTTCGGGTAATTCTGCAGGAGAGCGAAACTGAGCGGGACCATCTCTTGCTCGCCGTCAACACCGGTATTCATCGACGGGGTGAACAATCGATATCCGATGCTGGCACCCGGTGCCTGCGCCGTAATTGCATACTCTCGCCCCATCGCCAGTTCCATTCCAAATACAACCCGTCCATCGGCGTCGGATATTCCTGTCGAAACCACAGTTCCGCTGTCGGACAGGATGATCGTCGCGCCGGATACCGGATCGCCGTTCGATGTCACCCTGGCCATGCCTGACCCCGAAGAATCGCGGATATCGACCGTCAGGCGGCGGGGAATTGAGGCATATACGCGCAGAGAAGGATCACCCAAAAATAATTGTCCATAGACCAGATCGCGGTAATACCAGTATGCCGCCTGTGATTCATACATGGCGGCGATAGCCGGTCGGTCGGGGTGGGCGAAAAGCGAATCGAAAAATGATCGGTGCAATAGGTAGCTCGAACCAACCCACCCCCAGCGCGAATTGGCCACGAATGCCACCGCGCCCCGCGACGAGCCGATCAACGCCCGGCTCATGCCGGTCGTTCCCGACGAGAAGGGGGGACGATCCAGATCAAACCCGCCGTTGTCGCAGGCCAGCGAATAGTAGAACGCCGGAGTGACGACGGTGGATAAGCTGTCAAACGGGCACTGGATATCGCTTGGTTCCTGCGCCAGCACGTACTGCTTGGGGGCGTTGTTGTACCCCGAAGACTTCAGGACAAAGCCGTCGTACCGGCCATGGGCGATCACATTGACTATACCATAGCCGCCGGCGACTCGCGAGGGAAGTTCTCTCGGCCCGACATTGCTTGGACTGGGGTCGCTTCCGGTGATGGCCTCCACCGCCGTGACCGTGTCAATCCCGAAACCCAAAGGATAGGCGCGCGCAATCCAGCCATGCTGGCCGCCGTCGGAGTAATCCCGCATCTGATCCGATGAAAAGAACAACGTTCGTCCGAGATACGACGCATCCGCGTCCCCCGGAGAAGCGTCGTACCGTATCAGTTTGTCGATATACGCCGAAACCTGATCAGCATTGTCCACCGGCAAGCGCCCGACCAAAAGCTCCGGCACGATATCGGGACGATCATCGTACCGCTCCCCCCAGACGCCGTCGGAGTCGGAATCCCAGTCGCCGGTCAGATCGGCGAAATACAAATCACACAGGAGCTGGTCTCTCAAATCCGGCACGGTAGTGGTCGGATACGGGTAGGCATAACGAACCGGCACGACCGAGGCGTCACCACCCAGAAGCACATACCGGCCGCCCTGAGCGTAATACGATTTCAGATAATTTCTCATCTGCTCGGCGGCGTCGCGACCGGGGTATGAATTTGCGATGTCTTCGATCAGCATGATGCGGGCCGAATATCCGCAGGCCGCTTTGTATTTTCGAAGTCGTTCCAGCGTCGGCGCGAGAGCGCGGTTGGTGATAATCACGTAGTCAATGTCGCCCGAGGTCGCCGAGCGATACGGCGACGAGATCGCCGTGCGCGCGGATAACAAAACATCGGTTCGTTCAATCGGCGAGCTGTGGAAATCGGATGTCGTTATCGTCACACTGTCTTGGGTATGCACGCGACCGAGCGAATCGACCCATCGGGTGAAAATCAGAAGCTCGGCGAAACGCTCGTTGTTGACCGTGATTTCGCCCAGGATCACATACGGGGCGCGATTCACAAAAAC
>JACRAV010000338.1 GCA_016213305.1 Candidatus Zixiibacteriota bacterium
AATCGCCACATAACCCTTGCCGTTCACGTCCATAATGGCGTGCTCACCGGCTTCACCGGTGTTCTGAATGACGCACCCCACCTGGTACCCGCGCGGCCACGTGCCCGTGATCGGGTCATACACGTTATATCCGAAACGAGCCGCTTCGAGCGGATCGGTCGTGCGCGAATACACGAAGTGAACGTCCGGGCGTTTGCCGCGGAAATCCACCATGCGCTTGCCGGGTGAACGATACTGGTCGTCCATGTACGTATAGTACAGGGGCATACCCGGCGATGACGCCGCGTCGCGAGGCGCCGCGGCCGTACCCAGCGACATCCGCTCCGGCTGGGACGACGGGGCGCCCTGTGCCGACGGATTCGGGGCATCATCACCCCACTTGACCGGCTTCTCAGCCACTTTCTTCACGTCGTAGTCCACGATCTTGCCGGTGTACGGGTCAACCACCTTTTTCGGCGCCGACTCGTACTGGTCACGCGCAAATGACCACGCGGCCATGAACGCGACTAAAACGAGGACGGTAAGTAACAAAGAGGCAATCTTCTTTGTCATTATCTAACTCCTTTCGATTCCCAAATCTTCCAGCTTGCCTTCTCAGGCCCGCTGGGCTGTCAATCATCGAACTCTGCGCGCTGTCCCCTTCCCCGCAAACAGGGAAGATCAACGCCATGTTACTCTCTCCTGGGAAAACCTCCTTTCCACGGATCAATATCCGTGACCTGCGGCCGGCGTTTGCATATCGTCCTTCGCCGACCCGAATTGACCATTGTGCCTGAGCACGTTTTCTAAAGCACGCTTATTTCTGTGTCATCGCGGACAGAGTGCCACGACTCCTGTTCGAGGTTTCCCTCAGAGGCCAGGGCCGATAGCGGCGCGAACCAAACCCCTCGTAAGGTTCAGCGTCACGCTCTCAGCGACGACGCAATTTCTGTGTCAGAGTTACTGGGACTATCTCCCAATATTATCAGCGATTCACTCGGAGTAATTCCGAAGACCCGACAGAACACAACCGGAAAGCGGACTCGCTGTCGACCGCTTATCCGACTACAAATCTAACGCAACAGCCGATTATTGTCAACCCCTAAATTGGGGTATTTCGCCATTAGGCAAGACGTTAGAGGGTTGGGGGCATCGATTAATTCTCCGGTGGATCGAAGACCAATCGGCCTGAAGATTTGCATTTTGCCATGGCCGACAGGCGCCGGGTGTGGGCACCGGACAACCTAAGTCTTTTTTAGTCAAGGCGTAAACCAGCCGCCCGAGGCCTCGGTCGATTACCAATCATAGGTTGAATATTCCGCGTTCATGGCCGGGGAGAGGCCGGACCGACGGCTTGACGGGGGCGGGGGACGGCGGCCATATCGGCGCCAAAAACCACAACGGTTGCGGCGGGTCCTGCGTTCGGCCCTGCCGGACGTTACCAGTTACAAGTTGCGGCGGGTCCTGCGTTCGGCCTTGCCGGACGTGAGACCCGCCGCTCTGTGACTCGCCGGATTCAAAGAGTGTCGGTTCCCGCATCCGGCAATTGCCGGACGCAAGAACCGACACAACATAAACCAACTTCACTCAATACAGGCACATCGCCGTCGGCGTGAAATTGATGAACAAATTATCAATCAGCGCCGACAGGTCGGAGATATCAATACCCCCATCCGGGCTTCCGTCGATATTCGCCGAGGCCGTGCAACACAGCGGCGTGAAATTGATAAACAGGTTATCGATCAGCGCCGACAGATCGGAGATATCCACCCCTTTACCCGGATCGCAGTCAACATTGCCGGTGCGGCCATCGGAGCTATTCGGATAACAACAGCCCGGAGGTTGACAACTGGGGAGACAAGAGCAAGTAGGCGGCCGCAGATGCCTTTTGTACCATTCAAACGCCGTCTTGAACGTCTTATCAAGGTCTGCTTCTGTGCCCTTCTTGACGGTGGCCAGGCAGGTGTAAATCGTCACCGTGTCGTTGCCGGTAAAGTTACGGTCGGCGTACCAGGTGTACACCGTGCGCAGGTCGTTGTTCTTGAACGTCGTGGCCGTCAGACCGGTCTGATGTTTCATCCGGTTCCAGAAATACTTCCCTTCCAGATTGCCGTCGCTGAGCGAGTCATACTTGAACATGGTATCCTGGATTTCCGACCAGATGCCCACCGGAGCTATGTCGTTGGCGCACGAATTTAGGGCAAACTCGGCCTTGTCGTACTTGCCGAACAGCATGGCGCCACCATAACGGGCCGAGTCATATTGCGTGCCGCAGTCCGGAACCTTGCCGGTGTCGGTACCGCGCTGATACACGGTGTACCCGTTCAGGATCTTGCTGGAGTTCGCCGACGAGATATCCGACGGGATATCCCAATCGATCTGCTCGCCGATCGTCACATGGTTCACCGCCGAAGCCGTTCGGTTGAAGAACTTCTTCTGGACGATGATGAAATTGCACGAGTCGGTGCCGCCGGGATTCGGCGCCCAGTAGGTCGCCTGCACGCCGATGAGCGAATCGCGGTTGACAAAGTTGCCGGTCCGATACCCATCGAATCCGGTGCCCGTGAACGAACCGGAGGGCGCGCCGGCGAACGGCTTGAACGACTCCGGTGTCTCGAATCCCCCTTGGTAC
>JACRAV010000339.1 GCA_016213305.1 Candidatus Zixiibacteriota bacterium
CACCGAAATGGTGTTTCTAGTGTTACCGCAATATCGCCGTCTGCATCAGGACCCCCAGGTACGGGCCTTTATCGATGAGATGGGGCTGGCTCTGTAGCGACGGTTATTTGACCGCTCGCGCGCGGTTCCAGTAGAAATACGAGGCGGCGTCGGGAAGTGTCAGGAAATACTCGACTTCCGCCCGGACCGCCTTCAACTCGTCCGGTGTGGCGAACCCATGTTCCACCAGATCCGGACCGCTGGTCTCGAGAATGAACAGGGCGTTGCGGGTCCACAGCTCGAAGGTGTCCATCCCGGCATAGTGGAACTCCGGCTGGAGTGACAGTTCGATTTCTGAAAACCCGGCCGACGTAAAATGGGTGTACAGTTTCCGGCCAACATAGGCGTCTCCGCCCAAAATCCCCTGCAACTCGCCGAATTTCGACCAGAGCTTGCTCCAGGTGGGACACTCCGGCCAGAAGAAGAACACGGCAATGTCGTTTTCCTGCGTGCAGGCGCGCCCGCCCGGCTTGAGCACCCGGTGCATTTCGCTGACCACCCTTGCCGCATCGGCCACATGCTCCAGCAGGTACCGGCAATAAACGAGATCAAAGGTATTATCGGCGAAAGGGAGGGAGTGGGCGTCCCCTCGAACGAATTCCAGATTCTCCCGCCCGACCTTTACCTTGGCCAACTGATCCGGGGAATATTCGATTCCGATAACCCGTCCCCGATCCGCCCGGCAGGCGACCTCGTGCGCCAGAATGCCAAGTCCACTTCCGACTTCGAGAACATGCTCATGCGGTTGCGGCTGAAGAAAAGCCAGAAAAGGCGGGTTGGTGAGAGCGTTGAGTTTGCGGAGACGCTCCTGCTCGGCGGCGTCGGTGCCATGTACGTATTTTGACATGCTAAGTCGATCGGCTTGTGATGCTGGTCCAATATAGCAGATTATGGGCGGGAATCAATTGGCTCTGTCGGCCCGCACTCGTCACCCGTCAGGCCGAGCTTGTCGAGGCCTGTACCGACCGGTACGAACCAATCAGTGCGGCTGGGGCGCCGAGGAGCCGTTGCCGTTGGTATCCACCAGCCCGTCCTTGAGCCGGAAAATGCGTTCGGTCTGCTTGGCCAGATTGAGATCGTGAGTAATGATGATGATCGTCTTGCCGGCCCGGTGCAGTTCCCGGAACAGTGCGAATATCTCGGAGCCGGATTTGGTGTCCAGATTGCCGGTCGGTTCGTCGGCCAGAATAATCTCCGGCTCGTTGGCCAGAGCGCGGGCGACCGCCACTCTCTGCATCTCGCCGCCGGACATTTCGGTCGGTTTATTGGCCAGCTTGTTCCCCAACCCGACTCGTTCCAGCAATTCCACCACCCGCTCTTTGCGTTTCTTGGCGGTCGCTTTGGCGAACAACAGGGGGACCTCGACATTTTCATACGCCGTCGCATAGGGGAGGAGATTGAACGCCTGAAATACGAAACCGATCCGCTGATTGCGGATGTCGGCCAGTTGGTTCGCATTGAGCGTGTTGACCTTCTGCCCGTCGAGATTGTACTCCCCGTCGGTCGGGATATCCAGGCACCCGATGATATTCATCATTGTCGATTTGCCCGAACCGGAGGGTCCCACAATCGCCATGAACTCGCCCGACTGGATATCGCAGTCGATCCCCTTGAGGGCGTCGAAGGTCACCTTGCCGGTGGTGTAAGTCTTGCGAATCTGATTCATCTGAATAATCGGCCGCATATCAATATCTCCATCACGTCTGTTATTCGTACCGCAACGATTCAACCGGACTGACCGAGGCCGCCTTGAGGGCAGGGAAAAATCCTGACACCAGCCCCATAACGCCGAGAATAATCACCACCGTCAGCCCGATTTCGAGCGAAATGTCGGGGCGACCCATGAAATCGAGCACGTCCGACTTGATCGGAATCCGTTTGAATCCCTCGGTCGCCCCGATGCTGATCGCCATGCCCAAAAAGCCGCCGGTGAAGGTAATGAGCAGAGCTTCAATCAGGAATTGGGTCAAAATGTACGAACGCCGCGCCCCGACCGCCATTTTGATGCCGATCTCGCGGGTTCGTTCCTTGATCGATACGTACATTATGTTCGCCACGCCGACACTGGCAATGAGCAGGGTCAGCGCTCCGATGATACCCAGGAATATCTTGATTCCGGTCAGAATGTTGTCCATTTCGCGCTGGTTTTCGGCCACGTCCCAGACCCAGACCGCCCGTTCATCCTTCGGATCAAATTTGTACTTGGCCCCAAGAACTTCTTTGACATGTTGCTCGGCGACTTTCATCTGGTGCACGTCGCGCGGCTTGTAAATGATATTATCAAGATACGGATCGCCGAAGACCGCCTCGAAGGTGGTCAGGGGAATGGTCAGCTTGTCCTGGTCCATGCCG
>JACRAV010000340.1 GCA_016213305.1 Candidatus Zixiibacteriota bacterium
AATCTGCCTTGATATTCGCGTCGGCCAGCATGTCATCTTTGATGACAAAGCGCATACCTTTCGCGCCGAGTGCGCCGGTCTCGTACGCCTCAACGGAAAAGTGCTTGAAGTTCTCGATATCATGCAGATCAACAGCGACGTCGGGCCGGAATCGGGAAACATCGATCACGGCGGGTCGGTCCGGATCAGCGGCGGCGTGGCGTCGGAATTCCAGGTAAAGGCCATGGGGGACGTGGAGATCGCCGACGTGGTCGGGGCGGCCGACATTGAATGCGGCGGCGACCTGCACGCCAGAAAAGGAATTCGAAGCGGCGCGGGCAAGAAGATAGTGGTCAAGGGAACACTGCATACGAAATATATCGAACAGGGCACGATCATGGCCGACGGCGATATCTTCGTCGAAACGGAAATAGTCGATTCCACCATTCGGACCAGCGGTCGCCTGGTCTGCAACGGCCGCATTCAGGGCGGTGACGCGATGGCCGCGGCAGGCATCGAGGTGGACGAAGTCGGATCGCGATCCGAAACGCACACTGTGCTCATCGCCGGCGTGGATTACCGCGTCGTCAACTTGATTCGCGAGTGCACCGAGAAGAGCAAGCAGTTAAAGGACGGATTGGCGAAACTTGAAGCCGAGAAGAAACGCCTGTCGATGCTCGGCACGACGATGACGCACCAGCATCGGGAGCGATACACCGAGCTGGAATTCAACATCTATGAAATGAACGAAACCTACGAGCAGTTGACCGAACAGCGCAAGAAGCTGGACGCGCACATGGCTTCTCAAAAGGAAGCAAAGATCGTCATCCGCAAGGGTGTAAATCCGGGGACGGTTTTGCGGGTTCTCGATTCCCAGCTGGAAGTCCAGCACGCCCTGATCGGACCGATCTCGGCCGGACTGGACCCGGTCACGCACACTCTCACCATGTCATCAGTCGATTCAGATACGAAGGAGTAATACGTGGAGAAAATAAGTATCAACCCGTTCATCGATGCCGTCCAGGAAGCGTTCGACAGCATGGTAGGATATCCGGCGAACCGGATCGAGGCGCTTCCCGCCCCGTCCCAGGTTCACCTTCCGGACCTTATCGGCGTGATCGGGCTGTCCGGCACGGCGCAGGGGGTCGTGGCGCTTCGCTTCCCCATGACGACGGCGCTGGCCGTCATCAACGCCATGGCCGGGGCGTCCTTTGACAAGGTTGACGCGGCCGTCATCGACGGGATCGGCGAACTCGTCAACATCGTGACCGGTTGCGCTAAGGGCAAACTGAAAGGGCATACCATTTCCATCAGTCTGCCCACGGTCGTCAGCGGCGACATCTGCCGGCTCAGCAACGCCAAGGACACGGTCTGGGTGGAGGTGCCGTTCGAGTCCAAATTGGGTGTATTTTCTCTGGTTCTGACTTTGAAACAGGTAGTTGCCAATCGTCAGGAGGTCGCCCGTGAAGGCGTTAATAGTCGATGATTCGCAAATCATGCGTCGGATTATAGTGAGCGTCCTGAAGAAAGCGGGTGTGAACGACATATCCGAGGTGAACAACGGTCAGGAAGCGCTTGACGTTCTCAAGCAGGACAAGGACATCGGTCTGGTCCTGCTGGACTGGAACATGCCGGTCATGACCGGGATCGAGACGCTCAAACATATCCGGACCACCAACAAACAGCTTCCGGTGGTCATGGTGACGACGGAATCGGAGAAGGAACGCGTTGTGGAGGCGATCAAGGCGGGAGCCAACGACTATATGCTCAAGCCGTTCAACCCGGATGACGTTCTGGAAAAACTGCGCAAATATCTGGAATCCGGCGGCAAATGAAGACCATGATCAAATCCAGTCTCATCTGGACCGGCCCGACCGAGGAAATGTCCACGTCGGTCTTCGAGCGCTTCCGCGATCTGATATACGACAACAGCGGAATCGTGCTGGCGGAGAACAAGCGGCCGCTGGTCAAGGCGCGGATACAAAAGCGGATGCGCGCGCTCCGTCTGCTGGAGTACAACGAATATCTCACGCAGGTCATGAGCGACCGGACGGGCGGGGAACTCCAGCACTTGCTCGATGCCATCTCGACCAACGTGACCAGCTTCTATCGCGAGCGCCATCACTTTGATTTCATGGGTCCGATGCTTGGCAACTGGCTGAGCCAGGGGATGAGTCGTCTGCGCATCTGGTCGGCGGCCTGCTCCACCGGCGAGGAGCCGTACACGATCGCCATGGAGGTCCTTGAAGCGCTGGGCCAGCGATCGGTTGACGTCAAGATTCTGGCCACCGATCTCGCGGCCAAGGTGCTTCGGGAATGCCAGGAGGGGGAGTATCCGTCGGCGCGCGTGGAGCCGGTGCCGTCCATCATGCGCAACAAGTATCTGATACGGAGCGGTGATCGGCACCACGCCACCTATACCGTCAGCAAAGAGCTCCGTCGATTGGTCTTTGTGCGCCAGTTCAATCTCGTCAAGTTCCCGTACGCAGTCAAGGGTCCGATGGACCTGGTGTTCTGCCGGAACGTGATGATTTACTTTGATCGCGACACGCGATGTGAGATCGTAAAGGAATTCCGCAGGATCCTGCGTCCGGGCGGGTATCTGTTTGTCGGGCATTCGGAAAGTCTGACGGGCCTCGGGGGCGGGTTTACCGTGGTGCGGCCGTCTATTTACAAAAGGGTGTGAACATATGTCGGATCATTTGGTGGGCATCTCGGACATGCATATTTCGGATCGGCCGGACGAGACAATCGTCACCTATTCGCTGGGATCGTGCATAGGGATAACGGCGTTCGATCCGGTCCGAAAGATAGGGGGCATGATACATTACATGCTCCCGTCGTCAACGATTGCGCCCGACAAGGCGCGGGTCAAACCAGCCATGTTTGCCGACACCGGCGTGCCGCTGTTGTTGAACAAGCTTCTGTCCATGGGGGCGGCCAAGGGTCGGCTGGTGATCAAGGTCGCCGGCGGGGCGCAGTTGATGGATGACAAAAACGTTTTCAATATAGGCGAGCGAAACATAGTCATGCTTCGCAAGATACTCTGGGCCAACAGTCTGCTGATCAAGGGTCAGCACGTCGGCGAAAACTTTGCCCGGACTCTCCGGTTGGAGATTGGAACGGGGCGTGTAACGGTCAAGTGCATTCACGGGGAGATCGAGTTATGATTAGTCAAGAAGAACTGGTCGAGAAACTGTCGTCGTTCAGGACGCTCCCGGTCATTGCCAGTCGGTTACTGGTGGTCCTCGGTCATCCGGAATCCGACCCGTCGGAAATTGCCCGGGTCATCAGCATGGACATCGCCCTGACCGCCAACGTGCTCAAGGCGGCCAACTCAGCTTTCTACGGCTTCAGCAAGCCGGTGTCGTCGCTGACGGAAGCCACCTTCCGGCTTGGCGTGAACTGGGTGGCGCAGATGGCTATATCATCGTTGGTGTATGCCAATGTCCATCGGCCGGCGACCGGATACGGTCAGACGGCCGGCGACATCTGGAGACATTCGGCCGCGGTAGCCGTCACC
>JACRAV010000343.1 GCA_016213305.1 Candidatus Zixiibacteriota bacterium
ACAAGTCACCGACCGCGGGAACTATCGGGCGGTGAACAACAGCGGGTAGCGGTTGCTCGAGCGCTGGCCAACAGTCCGACCATTGTTCTGGCGGATGAGCCATCCGGGAATCTCGATACGACCACCGGCCGCAAGCTTCACGACCTTCTCTTCGGGCTTTCCCGGGAAAAGTCAATCAGCTTTGTGATCGCCACCCATAACCAGGAGCTGGCCGAGGCGTGTGATCGGAATGTTCACATGTTCGACGGCCGGGTGGCATAGAAGGAAACAGGCGTTTTTATGGTCATGTGTCAGGACTGCAAGAAGCGGGAAGCGTCGGTTCATCTGACGCAGATCATCAACAACGAGAAGTCGTCGTTATCGCTCTGTCGCGAGTGCGCCCTGACGCGGGGTTTCCATTCGCCGCTGGACAATATGCCGTTCCCGCTGGCCGAGATTCTGTCGGGCATGGCGCAAAACTTCACCGCGGCTACCGGCAAAAGCGACCCGATTGACGCCCTCGCCTGTCCCAAGTGCGGGCTGTCGTTCGACGAGTTCACCCGGCTGGGACGGTTCGGATGCGGCGACTGCTACGGCGCCTTCCGGCCCCGTCTGGAATCGATCATGCGCAAAATCCACGGGGCGTCGTTGCATCGGGGCCGCAATCCCCGGAGCCAAACCCTGACCGCCCATATGGAGCCGATTCCGGTCAAGGAAGAGGAACGGCTGGAGATCGAACTGAAAAAAGCAATCGACGGCGAGGATTTCGAGCGGGCCGCCGAACTTCGCGACAAGCTAAAGGCCGTGCGGACACATGCCGTTACTGAATGAATAATTGAGGAGACTCGGTGAAAACCATGTTTGAGGAAATGGCCAAAGCGCCCGCCGCCTGGCTCTCCGGTTCCGGAGAGGAAGCCCTCGTGGTGTTATCGACCCGGGTCCGTCTGGCCCGCAACGTGGCCGGATGCCAGTACCCGTCATCGGCCGATCTGGACACCCGCAAGCGAATCGTCGGGTACTTCGACTCATCCCTGACCCGCTCGGAGATGCTGTCTTCCGGGCAGTACTGCAAGGCCTCGGACATCTCCCCGCTGGACCGCGACTTTCTGGTCGAACGGCATCTGATCTCGCCGGTGTTCCTCGATGGCGACCTGTCCAAGGCGCTGTTGATCGGCCAGGGGGAGCTGGTCTCGGTGATGGTCAACGAGGAAGACCACCTTCGGATTCAAGCGCTATCCGGCGGGCTTGACCCGGACGGAGCGTTCGCACAGGCGATGAAATACGAGGCCGAGATCGGCCAGCACCTGGAATACGACTATGATCCCGATTTCGGATATTTGACCGCCTGCCCCACGAATGCCGGAACCGGCATGCGGGCCTCGGTGTTGATCCATCTGCCCGGCCTGGTGCTGACCCGCGATATCGACAAAGTGATTTCGCGCATCACCCGGTCCGGTTTGATTGTGCGGGGATTCTACGGCGAAGGGTCCGACGTGCTGGGGAACCTGTTCCAGATTTCCAACCAGAACACGCTCGGCATTTCCGAAGTGGATATCCTGTCGCAGATTACGCGGGTGACGAGGGAAATTATCGGCGAGGAAGCCACCGCGCGACAGCGGCTGTTTGACGAAGCCGCCGACATGATAGAGGACAAAATCTGGCGCGCCTTCGGCATCCTCAAGCATGCCCGGGTGCTGACCTCGGAAGAAGTCATGAACCTGTTGTCGGCGGTGCGTTTGGGACACGCGATGAAGATTATCGACTTTCTCAACGCCGCCGTTATTAATGAGATTTTGCTGTTGTCTCAGCCCGCCCATTTGCAGAAGTTCTACGGGCATGAGATGGACCCGGCGCGGCGCGATTTCGTGCGGGCGCAGATGGTGCGCGATAAACTGCGGCAGGTGGGATGACCCTGTGCTCACTTGCTCTGCAGAGTGTGATACGATATATTGTCGAGGCAACATAAGGAGTGACCGACCATGAATGAGATGTTTACCGAGGCGGCCCGGAAAGCCATAGAATACGCTCGCGACGAAGCGGCGCGTTTGCGGCACGACTATATCGGTACCGAACATCTCCTGTTGGGGCTGATCCGTCTGGGCGAAGGCCGCGCGGTGGAAATCATCGGCAACCTGGGCTTGGAACTGGACGACCTCAAGGCCTCGATCGAGGAAATGGTGCAACCGTCGGGCGGCACCATGACCATGGGCCAGCTTCCGTTGACGGCGCGCGCCAAGAAGACGCTCGAAGTTTCCGGTCAGGAAGCCCGCGCGCTCAAGGCCAAGGATATCGACACCGAGCACATCCTTCTTGCCCTGCTCAAGGACGAGGAAGGGGTCGCATCGCAAGTTCTGTCCACCTACGAGATCGACTACAAGGAAGCGTACGAGGAACTGAAAAATATCCTCGGCGGCAAGCCGTCATCGTTTAAGAAGAAACGCAAAAAATCCAAAACGCCGGCGCTCGACCATTTCGGCCGCGATCTGACCGAACTGGCCCGTCGTGGCAAGCTCGACCCGATCATCGGCCGCGAAGACGAAATCGAACGGGTCTGCCAGGTGCTCTCGCGCCGCAAGAAAAATAATCCGGTGCTGATCGGCGAACCGGGCGTCGGTAAGACCGCCATCGCCGAGGGACTGGCCCAGCGCATTGTCGAGGGGAATGTTCCGCAGACGCTCGAAAACAAGCGGGTGGTTACGCTCGACATGGCCTCGCTGGTGGCCGGCACCAAATACCGCGGGCAGTTCGAGGAACGGCTCAAGGCGGTCATGAACGAGATTATCAACTCGACCGACGTGATCATCTTCATCGATGAATTGCACACCATCGTCGGCGCGGGCGGCGCGGAAGGTTCGCTGGATGCCTCCAACATTTTCAAACCGTCGCTGGCTCGCGGCGAGTTGCGGTGTATCGGCGCCACCACCATGAACGAGTATCGCAAGTATATCGAAAAGGACGGCGCGCTCG
>JACRAV010000005.1 GCA_016213305.1 Candidatus Zixiibacteriota bacterium
CTGATAGACCGGGCCGAGGGGCGAGAGCATGTTCATCACGTCGGCGCGCCCGCCGAACGCTCCCACCGGCATTCCGCCGCCGATAATTTTTCCGTAAGTAAGCAGGTCGGGGCGTATTCCGTAGTAGGCCGCGGCTCCCCCCATGCCGAGACGAAAGCCGGTGATGACTTCATCGAGTATGAGCAAAGCGCCGTGCTTTTCAGTAAGCGACCGCAGAAGCCGCATGTAATCGTGACGCTGGACAAGCAAGCCATTGTTGGCGGGAATGCCTTCGATAATCACCGCCGCCAGTTGATCGCCGTGTTTGTCGAAGAATTCGACCAGCGCGTCTTCGTCGTCCAACGGCAGTACCGCCGTATGGCTGGTGAACGCCGACGGGACTCCTCCCGAAGATGGGGTTCCGAAGGTTGCCAGCCCGGAGCCGGCCTTGACCAAAAGATGATCGCAGTGACCGTGATAGCAACCGTCGAATTTGAGAATGAGATCGCGTTTGGTGAAGCCGCGCGCGACCCGAATGGCCGACATCACCGCTTCGGTGCCCGATGAGACAAATCTGATCGATTCCACGGCTTCCACGTGGCCGACAATGAACTCCGCCAGCTGGTATTCCAGTTCGGTGGTGGCGCCGAAGGTCATCCCCCGGTCGATTTGTTTTTTGACGGCCGCTACGACGTTCGGATTTCCGTGTCCGAGAATCAGCGGCCCCCAGGAACAGCAGAAATCGAGATACCGGTTGCCGTCCACGTCGTACAGCCACGCTCCCTCGCCGCGGTCAATAAACCGGGGTGTGCCGCCGACCGACCGGAAAGCCCGCACCGGCGAATTGACTCCGCCGGGAATTACCCGCTCGGCCAGTTTCATGAGGGTTTGTGATCTATCCGTCTTATGCATGCTGCCATCCGTTCCTGAGAATATCGCGAAGGTGATAGGTGAGGATGATCGAGGCCCCGGCGCGCTGAATGGCCGTGAGATTTTCCAGGACCATCAGTTTCTCGTCGGCCAGTCCGGCCTGCGCCATCAGCTTCACGGCGGTATATTCCCCCGATACATTATAGGCCGCCACCGGGAGGGCGCTGTGATTCTTGAAGTCCGAGATGATATCGAGGTACGCCAGCGCCGGTTTCACCATGACAATATCCGCGCCTTCCTGATCATCGAGCTGGAGTTCGCGGAGCGCCTCGGTACGATTGCGCAAATCCATCTGATACCCTTTGCGATCCCCCTTTCCGGGAGCCGATTTGGCCGCCTCGCGGAACGGCCCATAGTACGCCGAAGCATATTTCGCGGTGTAGGCCATTATTAATGTGTCGTGAAAGCCGGATTCTTCGAGACGTTCGCGAATCGCTCCCACCCGGCCGTCCATCATATCCGATGGCGCCACGCAATCAACACCCGCTTTCGCCAGAGCCAGCGCCATTTCGGCCAGCACTTCGACCGACCTGTCATTGTCTATCCGATCGTTGACCGTTACCCCGCAGTGTCCGGTGTCGGTGTAGGCGCACAGGCAAACATCGGCTCCGATAAACAGATCGTCGCCGAACTTTTGTTTCAATTGCCGCGTCGCCGCGATGACCGGATTGCGGTCGTCCATCGATGACGAAGCCATCGCGTCCTTACGCTCGGTCACTCCGAACAACATGATTTTCTGAATGCCAAGTTTCAGGTCGTCGGATACCGATTTGACCAGCGCGTCGGGTGACTCGCGGAAGATTCCCGGCAGGCCGGCGATCTCCTCATGTATCGATTTCCCCTCGGTTACGAAATAGGGCTGAATCAGACCGTTCAAACGGAAGCTGGTCTCGGTCACCAGGTCTCTGATGATGGGTGTGCGGCGAAGTCGCCGCGGACGGGAAAACAATGTCATTGGGCAAACTCCAGAATGAGATCGAGGTTGGGACTGGGCAGGACCCTCACGCGCTCCCAGCCATACCGGGACATCTGCGCCGCGGTGGTCTGGCCTATGGCGACGGAGCGAGCCGTCGGAAGACCGAAACTCGACTGGTAGGCATCAACCGCCGAGGGTGCTGTAAACAATATGTAATCGCTTTCGCCGAGCGCTGAAATAGCCGATGAATCGGTTTTCTGGATCATCGTTTCGTACGTAATGATCGGGAAATACTTGATGCCGTTGCGGGAGAAGAGATCGGCGGGGTCATAGTTGACGTTTGCGGCGCGGGCATACACAACGGTCTGACCGGCTTGTCCGAATTGAGCGGCAAATTCCTCGAACAGATTCTGTCCGTAGGAAGATGATGGAACAAACGGTCGAACGCCCACAAACTTCTCAAGCAAAGCGGCTGTTTTCTCACCGACTGCTCCGAAACGGGTATGCGGTGGGAACGCAAGGCCAAGCGCTTTGATCCGCACGAAGAACAGTGAAGCTCCCTGCGCGCTCGTGAAGAATACCCAATCAACGGAACGAATATCAAACTCGTTGGGCCATGCAAACGGCACCGGCTGAACGCTGATGAGAGGGAGAGGAACGATTTCAATCCCGCGTCCGGCGGCGCGCGAAGTCAGATCGGCCAGTTGCTCCTTGGGGCGGGTGACGGCTATGCGCAACATACCGGTGCCTCCTTCAGCGTCCTGTATGCCGTCTCCACCATGTCATGGGTGTTCGTACCGGTAACATCCGCCTGTTTTATGCCGGTCCAGAGGTCGCCGTCGCGGGTGGCCAGAACCGCCTTCAACCGGAATTGATTGCCCTGGACTTCAGAATAAACGCCGAGCGGAAGCGAGCACCCCAGCCCGAACTTCTTGAGCAGGCCGCGCTCCAGATCGGCGATGACTCGCTCATCATCGGTTCCAAGTTCGCGCACGATTGATTCAACGCGCGGATCGATGTCGCGAATCTGGATGCCGAGAATCCCCTGCGCCGGGGCGGGGAGAAACTGTTCCGGATCCAGCGCGACAGCGTGGAGGTCGGAAAGATCAAGATTGAGCCGTGCCACCCCCGCCGCCGCAATCATGATGGCGTCGTATTTTCCTTCGCGAAGTTTGGCTATGCGGGTTGGCACATTGCCGCGCAAATCACTGATCTGAAGTGATCGGTTATGAAACGCGATTTGCCCTTTGCGGCGAGCCGAACTGGTGCCGATGATGGCGCCGTCTCGAATCGGAAGAACGCCGTGATCGACCACGGCTTGTTTGCGCACAAGGAGAAGTTCTCTGCGATCGGCCCGGTATCCGGCCGCGCCCAGTTTGAGGCCGATCGGCTGGGTGGTCATCAGGTCTTTGAGCGAATGTACCGCCAGATCAATCTGCCGCGCCAGAAGAGCATCCTCAAGCTCCTTGGTGAAAAATCCTTTTCCTTCCATCTTTTCGAACGAAAGGGTATCGATCTTATCGCCAACCGTCTTGATGATTTTGATTTCGACGGTGCAATCTTTCCGCCGCTCAAGCTGTTCACGGATGAAATGTGCCTGATAGAGCGCGAGATCGGATCCGCGCGAACCGATGATCAGATGCGTCATACGGGTTCTTGCGTGGCCGCCGGTTTCCGAGCGAGGGAAACGTCGGATTGCACCAACGCCAGTCGATCCGACAAAAGTTTTACCGGCTGGAACGACGAATGCCCGAGCAGTTTGGTCACCAGACGCTTGACCGCGTCGCGCTCGTCATCGTCCAGGGAACTGAGTTTCGACGCGAACAGGTCGTCGAGCGC
>JACRAV010000341.1 GCA_016213305.1 Candidatus Zixiibacteriota bacterium
CAACTTCGTAATTTCGGCGACTGTGGCCACTTTTTCCGGTTTTGCCATAGGTGCTCCTCGCTATTTCGTCTCAGCGGCCAAATGTGAATGATCCAGACGAATTCCCGGACTCATCGTCGCAGACATCGTCAGCGACAAAATATATGCACCCTTGGCGGTCGCCGGTTTGGCGCGCACAACGGCGTCAATGAATGCCCGGGCATTCTCCGCACTTTTGTTTTCCTCGAACGATATCTTGGCGACCGCGGCGGCGATATTGGCCTGCTTGTCGATGCGGAATTCAATCTTTCCGCCCTTCAACTCGCCGACGGCCTTGGTAATATCCATCGTCACCGTTCCGGTTTTCGGGTTCGGCATCAGACCGCGCGGTCCGAGCACTTTTCCCAATCCGCCAAGAATGCGCATCATGTCGGGGGTTGCGACGGCGACGTCGAAGTCGGTCCATCCACCCTTCACTTTTTCCGCCAGATCGTCGGCACCGACAAAGTCGGCTCCGGCGGCCTTGGCTTCGGCGGCCTTCTCGCCTGCGGCAAAAACAGCGATGCGCACTGTCTTGCCGGTTCCGTGAGGCAGACTGACCGTGCCGCGTACCATCTGGTCGGCGTGCTTGGGATTCACTCCCAGTCGCATCGCCACTTCAACCGACTCGTCGAACTTGACGTAGTGGTTTTCCTTCAGAATGCGGACGGCGTCGGCGACTGAATATTTCTTCAGCCGGTCGACATGACCCCGGAAGGCTGTTTGTTTCTTTGAATGTTTCATTTACTCCACTCTCCCTGGCGTCACAAGGACACGGCAGGTACCAACGAATGTGTTGTATCGTACGTTTACTTTACTTCAATTCCCATCGAGCGGGCGGTCCCCTCGATCATAAGCATGGCGGCCTCAACCGAGGCGGCGTTGAGATCAGACATCTTCTGCTGGGCGATCTCACGAACCTGATCTTTCGACACCTTGCCGACCTTGTCTTTGTTCGGAACCGCCGAACCCTTGGCCAGCTTTGCGGCCAGACGAAGAAGAGTCGACGCCGGCGGCGTTTTGGTCACGAACGAAAAGGACTTGTCCGCATAAACGGTGATAACCACCGGCGTCAAAATCCCGTTGCCGTCTTTGGTCTTGGCATTGAATGCCTTGCAGAATTCCATAATGTTGACGCCGCGCTGACCGAGCGCAGGTCCGATTGGCGGCGCAGGATTGGCCTGACCCGCAGGAATCTGCAATTTAATAAATCCGGTTACTTTCTTTGCCACTGTATATACTCCGAAAAATCGTTACTTCTTCACCAATTCTATCTGCAGAAAATCAAGCTCCACCGGCGTCGGCCGCCCGAAAATCGAGACCATGACCTTCACCTTTCGGCGCTCATAATTCACTTCACTCACGTTTCCCGAAAAATCGGCAAACGGACCGTCGATTACTTTCACCGTGTCGCCGGCCTGGAACGGAAACTCGCTGACCTCTTCGGTTCGGCTCTTGTTGATCTGGCCGACAATTCGTTCAACTTCCTTTTCACGCAGCGGGCGCGGTGTTCCGCCTGATCCCACGAAACTGGTGATCCCCGGCACCGAAGTAACCAAATCCTGCGTTTCCTTTGTCAGCTCCATCTGAACAATCAGATAGCTCGGCAGGAACTTCTTGGTCGAGGTCGACCGCTTTCCCTGCTTCATCTCGGTGACCTGTTCGGTCGGAACAAGAATGTCGCCGAACTTATCGGTGAGGGCGTTATTCTCTATCGCCGACTCAAGGTACCGTTTGGCTTTTTGTTCGTGACCGCTGAAGGTGTGCACGACATACCAATGCAGAGCCATGACTGTCATCCCCCGAGGCCGCCGCCGAATATCGACGAAACCAGGATAGACAGCACGCGGTCGACTATACCGATAAAGATAGCAACCACCAGCGACACCACAATGGTGACAACCGTGGAGCCAATTAGCTCGTCCTTCGTCGGCCAGGTCACTTTGCGAAGTTCTGCCTGAACCTCTTTCAAAAACTGCGTCAACTTTTCCAAACTTCTACCATCTATTTCTTCAGGCCAGGAGGGATTCGAACCCCCAACACTCGGTTTTGGAGACCGATGCTCTACCAGTTCGAGCTACTGGCCTAGTCTTTAAGAACTATTTCGTTTCCTTGTGAGGGGTTCGTTTGTTGCAAAACTTGCAAAACTTCACGAACTCCACGCGCTCCTGATGCGTACGCTTGTTCTTATCCATGTTATAATTGCGGCGTTTACAGTCGCCGCAGGCGAGGACGATAAGATCGCGAGGCATTGTATTTCCTGATCCTTTCGGGTTCTACTGCAGTCGTTTACTGCATGATTTCAGCGATGACGCCTGCACCCACGGTGCGGCCGCCCTCGCGAATAGCAAATCGCAACTCTTTCTCCA
>JACRAV010000350.1 GCA_016213305.1 Candidatus Zixiibacteriota bacterium
GGGGCCATGGGACCTGATTCCCACCAGATTGGAGGCGAGCGCAATCCGGGTAACCAGAGAAGGGGCGAGACCTCTATGGTCGCTGACAGAGAAATCGCAGAGCGGGGGAATGGGAGAGGGATTCTACGTTACGGAATCGTTTGGATGCTGTGATGCCCCGGGCATTCGAATTATGCACCGACTGCGAGACGGGGTTACCGTAATGGAGTGCACGGAAGAGCCGATCCAGTTCAGCGCTGCGAATTCTGAGACCTATGGTGCGTCTGATATCAGATACATCGGCGTACTCGGGCCGTATGGCATGATATGCGATTCAACGGTCAAAGATTCCACGAGCATCGCCCTTGTGTCGATTAGTAGAGATGATTCCTGCTTGCACGCGGTGGAAATACGCTCGCTGTCAGATACCCAGCCCTTTTCTTGTCACCTTGAATTGACATCGGACCCTGGCGACGTGCTTCGTCAAGCTGACTCCGCCAAGTACCCCTGGTCCTTTGCCGCAGACCGTCGTGAAATCCTCGGTGCCAAGAGATGCGCTGTGCTGACTTTCTTACAGGCACAGCCGTTGTACCTTACAGTAGTGATTCCATTGGTGGGGGACGACTTTCAAATCTCACGCAGTAGCGATAACGGCGTAGAGTTCGTAAGAGTACGTTAGACCCGGTGCCCCAGCTCTTGTAGGGCGGGAGCCCCGCGCTCCCGCCATCTTCTGTAGGTAATAGTCTCTTGTAGGGCGGAACCGCTTCTGGTTCCGCCATCTTCTTCTGACTCGTTGGGCGGTTCCGTCTACGAAACCGCCATGTTGTCGGGTGAAGATGGCGGGCTTGAAGACAAGCCCGCCCTACGAAGAATTCACCCGCATAACGCCCCTTGCCCCCCGCAATCCCCAGCATGTATATTCCTCTCGATAAAACAGTCTCTACTCTATGTAGGAGTTTGATATGAGCTTTCGTATAGAAACCGACTCGATGGGGGAAATCCAGGTTCCCTCGGACAAATACTACGGTGCGCAAACCGCCCGTTCTCTCCACCACTTCCGCATCGGTAGCGAGCGGATGCCCCGCGAATTGATCCGGGCCTTCGGTATTCTCAAAAAAGTAGCCGCCGAGGTCAACATGGAACTCGGCCTGCTTCCCAAAGACAAAGGGGAACTTATCGCAAAGGTCTGCGACGAAGTAATCGCCGGCAAACTCGACGACCATTTCCCGCTGGTCATCTGGCAGACCGGCTCCGGCACCCAGACCAACATGAATGTCAACGAGGTGGTCTCCAACCGGGCGATTGAACTGGCCGGCGGCGTGATGGGCTCGAAGAAGCCGATTCATCCCAACGACGATGTCAACAGGGCGCAGTCATCAAATGACACCTTCCCGACCGCCATGCATATCGCCGCGGTTGAGGAGATTCACCGGCGCTTGATTCCGATGGTGAAACAGCTTCGCGACACGCTCGACAAAAAGGCCAAGCAGTTCGATAAAACCGTCAAAATCGGCCGCACCCACCTGATGGATGCCGTCCCGCTCACGCTGGGGCAGGAGTTTTCCGGGTATGTCCAGCAGTTGACCAACGGGCTGGAGCGGGTGAACGATTCGCTCAAGCGGCTCTATCCGCTCGCGCTCGGCGGGACCGCCGTCGGAACCGGACTCAATACCCATCCCGAATTTGCGGTCAAAGTGGCTAAACGTACCGCGGACCTGACCGGCAAACCGTTCATCACGGCACCCAATAAGTTCGAGGCGCTGGCCACCCACGACGCGATGGTGGAATGTTCCGGCGCGCTGAAGACGCTGGCCTGTTCGCTCATGAAGATCGCCAACGATATCCGCTGGCTGGCCTCGGGACCGCGCAGTGGGATCGGCGAAATCACCATCCCCGAAAATGAGCCGGGGTCCTCGATCATGCCGGGCAAAGTCAACCCGACTCAGTCCGAGGCGATGACGATGGTCTGCACGCAGGTGATCGCCAACGACGTGGCGGTCAATATCGGCGGGGCATCGGGGAATTTCGAACTGAACGTGTTCAAACCGGTGATTATACACAATGTTCTTCAGTCGATCCGCCTCCTGGCCGATTCCTGCGAGATGTTCAACGAGCATTGCGCGGTGGGTATCGAAGCCAACGAGGCCGCGATCAAGAAACATGTCGACAACTCTCTCATGCTGGTGACGGCGCTCAATCCGTTTATCGGGTACGACAACGCCGCCAAAGTCGCCAAGAAGGCGCACAAGGAAAACACCACGCTCAAGGAAGCGGCTCTGGCGCTGGGTCTGATGACGGCCGAAGAGTTCGACCAGCGGGTCAGGGCCGACCGGATGATCACGCCGAATTTGAAGGCGAAATAGCACGATCGTGCCGTCAGACCTCCCGGCCTGACAGCACGAGATTCCCCCCGTCTTCGGGGTCGACGTCTTACCCACCTCTCTGCCGGAAACAGAGAACCCATTGACATCGTCGCCCCACCGTGTTATAATGGGTCATGTAAGTCCATATAACATTGCCGGGTCCAGGTGTCCCGGAAGGAAAGGTTTAGTCAATGCCCAAATTCGTGATCGAACGGGAAATCCCCGGCGCGGGGAAACTGTCGTCAAATGATCTGCAGGGGATATCGCAAAAGTCGTGCGATGTTTTGCGAATCCTCGGCCCGGAGATTCAGTGGGTCGAGAGTTACGTGGTCGATGACAAGATCTACTGCGTGTACATCGCGCCAAGCGAGGACCTGATCCGACAACACGCGAAACAGGGCGGCTTCCCGGCCAACAAAATCTCGGAGATTCGCGCCATCATCGATCCGACCTCCAGCGAAGGCAGAATCCGCTAAGTCTTGTAGGGCAGGTTTGTCTTCAAACCTGCCGTCTTTTCCCGGCAATAAGATGTCGGGTCCGAGGATGGAACCGCCGAAACCGGCACAAATGAAAAGGCGGTGCATCCTGACACCGCCTCGTCTCTTGCGTCTCCGGCTTATACGCCGGCTAACCCGCTCTCAATGTTTCTATCTTTTATAACGAACGGTTCGCAAAAAGGTTTCGGCCGGAACATTATTTTTTTACCGGCAGGACATGGATCGCCTTGACGATCAGTTCCACCTCGTCCCCCACCTTCAGCCCCATCGCTTCGACCGATTCCGACGTCAGCACCGACGCCATGCTCACCGGGCCAGTCACCGAGAACTTGACCAGCGACATGATATCTCCGGTCTTGACCGACGTCACCTTGCCGGTGATCTGATTGCGCGCGCCATATTTCATCTATACCTCCTCTAAGTGTGTACGGATAGTACAGGGGGCAACGAGGCCGACGTCAAACATGAGCTTGTAGGTACACACAATCGCCGGTATATTTGCCGCCATGCAAACAGCCCTGCACATTCGTTCGCTGGTCAGGGAACTTCAGCGCGAGATCACCGGCGGCGAGATTGTCAAGACCGCCTTTTACCGCAAGCTGAGAGCGGCGTACCTGCATGTGAAATCGGATTCGGGAAGCTGGGCCTTCGGGTGCGTCTTTCATCCGGGCGGATCGGGGGTTTTTCTGGTGCCCGGCTCCAAACTGGAGATCGACACCCCGGAAAAGCCCTGGCCGATCTTTGACCTGGGCGAAGCTACCGTTACGAAAGTTGAACAGATCGGGCTGGACCGGATGTTTCGCATCGAGGTGAAAGCAGGGCACGACTCGCGGGCGATCATCTGCGAGGCGATCGGCCCGAACGGCAACCTCTGGCTGTTGGACGGCCATGACAGGATCATCGCCACACTCCGGCATCGCGATTACGATCCCAAAACCGCCTATCAGACCCACTCCGCGAGAGAAGGACTTGATCCGTTCACACTCACTCCGCAAAAACTGAACGCGGAACTGGACCGGCACCAGGAACACGCGCAGTCGATCGTCACCTTTATTGAGAAACGGGTGCTGGGGTTCAATCGAACTCTGGCCCGCGAGGCGGCCGTGCGGGCGGATGTTGAATCGGCCTCGACCCATGAGATGACCCCGAGCCGAATCGATACACTCTCGACGCAGATCACGGCGCTGGCGCAGATGTTCGACTCGGACCATGCGGCGTATCTGCACACCGTGCGCGGCGATCTCAAAGCGTACCCATTCAAGCTCCATGGGGACTTCCCACAGCCGCCGGAGAAGTTTAAGACATTGTCGCTGGCGGTGGTGGCGATGATTTCTTCGCGGCAGACATCCAAAACCGAAGTTGACGAGAGCAAGATCATCATCTCGGTTGCGGCCAAAGAGGTTGAGCGACTCGAAATACGGGCGTAAAAAATAGAGGCGGATCTGGCTCACGCCGCCGATTGTGAGAAGTACAAACAGCTGGGCGACCTTCTGCATTCCAATTTCAGCCGAATCAGGCGCGGGATGAAACATATCACGGTCGAGAACATGCACACCCATCCGCCGGAGACGATCGATATCCCGCTCGATTCGGCGCTGACCCCGCAACAGAATGTAGAGAGTTATTACAAGAAGCACCGCAAAGGGAAAGAAGGGTTGGAATTGCTCCAGCGACGGCTCGAAGTCACCCGGCACGAAATCGACCAATGGCGCACGATAGCCCAGGCCCTCGAATCTGATTTCGAGTCGGCCCGACAGAGATATCAGGAAGAATTGTCGTCTTTGCTCCCGAAAGAAAAAGTCAGGACCGCCGAGGTGGCGCGGCTTCCGTATCGCGAGCACACTCTGTCTACCGGGCTGACCATTTTTATCGGACGCGACGGTTCCGACAACGACCGGACCACGTTCGAGTTCGCCAAACCGTACGAGTTATGGTTCCACGCCCAGCAGTGCCCGGGGTCGCACGTAGTGATGAAGTTCCCGAACAAGTCGTTTGTGCCGTCGAAACGGGAGATCGAGGAGACGGCGGCGATTGCGGCGTTTCATTCGAAGGCGACGACCGACTCGTAGGTGCCGGTGATTTCCGCCGAGAGACGGTATGTCCGCAAACCGCGCAAGGCGCAGCCGGGTCTGGTGACGGTGGAGAATGAGAAGTCGGTGCTGGTAGCGCCGTAGAAGCCGGCGGAAAAGTA
>JACRAV010000342.1 GCA_016213305.1 Candidatus Zixiibacteriota bacterium
GATTGTTCTTCCCGGATCAGCTGGGATAACCTACGACCACCGACTGGCCGCGTCAATTGAGAAATGCATGAATAAAGAAAGCGGCGCCGGTTGAAAACCAGCGCCGTGCTTTAATGGCAGATGTAAGATGGGCTATTCCACCGTCACCGACTTGGCCAGATTACGGGGCTGATCGACCGAACAGCCGCGAAGCACCGCAATATGGTAAGCCAGCATCTGAAGCGGTATCACCGATAACAGGGGCGTCAGCAGGTGGTTGGTCGCCGGGATATAGATGACATGATTGACATGATCGGCAATCTCATGGTCCCCCTCGGTGGCGATGGCAATCACCCGGCCGTTGCGCGCCCGCACCTGCGCGATGTTGGACATTACCTTGTCGTGCACCGGATCTTTCGGCGCGATCACCACCACCGGCATGTTCTCGTCGATCAGGGCAATCGGTCCGTGCTTCATTTCCGCCGCCGGATATCCCTCGGCGTGGATGTACGAAATTTCCTTCAGTTTCAATGCGCCTTCCAGCGCCACCGGGAAATTGATCCCCCGCCCGAGATACAGGGCATTGTTGTTGCGATAGTACCCCTCCGCGATCCGCTGAATGGCCGGTTCCATCTTCAGAATCTGCTCGATCTGCTCGGGAATCTTTTCCATGGCCGAGATCATCTCGCGCCCCTGCGACACCGATGTCTGCCGCATCCGGCCGAGCAGATTGGCGATGAGCGCCAGCACCATCACCTGCGACGTGAACGCTTTCGTTGACGCCACGCCGATCTCCGGACCCGCGTGAATGTAGACGCCGCCATCGGATTCACGGGCGATGGACGAACCGACCACGTTGACGATCCCCAGCACGGTGCATCCCAGCTTCTTCGCCTCGCGCATGGCGGCCAGCGTGTCGGCCGTCTCTCCCGATTGCGATATGGCCAGCAGTACGGTCGTATTGTCGATAATCGGCGAGCTGTACCGGAACTCGGAGGCATACTCCACGTGCACCGGAATCCGCGCCACTTCCTCAATCATGTATTTGCCGATCAGGGCCGAATGCCACGACGTCCCGCAGGCGGTAATGATGATCCGCTTGATCCGCCGGAGTTCCTCATACTGAAGATTCAGCCCGTTGAGCCGGGTCATGCCCTCATCGAAATTCAACCGCCCGCGAATCGCGTTGCGCAGACATTCCGGTTGCTCGTGAATTTCCTTGAGCATGAAATGCTCGTACCCGGCCTTTTCGATCATGTCCAGCGACAGGTGGATTTCCTCCAGCCGCGGCGAGATTTTCACGTTCTGAATGGTGGTGATCGTATAGTCGTGCGGCGTCACCGTGGCGATTTCTCCGTCCTCGAGATAGACCACCCGATTGGTGTGTTCGAGCATGGCGCTCACGTCGGAGGCCACGAAATTTTCGCCGTCGCCGTGCCCCAACACCAGCGGCGATCCCTTCCGGGCCGCCACGATCGTATCCGGATGCAACTGCGAGACGACCGCGATCGCGTAGGTTCCTTCCACCTGCGTCAACGCCGCCCGGACCGCCTCGGTCAGGTCCCCGTTGTAATGCAGATGCACTAGATGCACCAGGATCTCGGTGTCGGTCTCGCTGTGCATGGTGTACCCGTTGCGTTGCAGATACTCCTTGAGCGTGCGATAGTTTTCGATAATGCCGTTGTGCACGAGCGCGATCTCGCAGTTTTCGTCGGTGTGCGGATGGGCGTTGACTTCGCTCGGCTCGCCGTGAGTGGCCCAGCGGGTGTGGGCTATGCCGTGTGTCGAATCGCTGTCCCGCCCTTCGAGCGCCTGTTCGAGCATTTTGATCTTCCCCACCGATTTGGAGACCATCAGGCCGTTTTCGCCCATAAGCGCCAGACCGGCCGAATCGTACCCGCGATACTCGAGTCGCTTCAGACCATTAATAAGAATGGGCAACGCCTTGCGCTTGCCGACATATCCGACTATTCCACACATATTCCGCTCCGCTATTGTCTAAAGAATTCGAGCACCTTGTTGTATATCGTTTCGGTCATCGAGGCCTGACTGGTCTCCACGATCACCCGGAAAATCGGTTCGGTGTTGGAAGACCGGATTTGAAGCCAGCCGGTAGCGAAGTCGAAACGAAGTCCGTCTCTCCGGTCGGTCGTCGCCGGACCGATCAGCGACTCCACCATCGACTCGAACCGGGATAAACGATCGGTGAAATCCGATGGCAGACTCGCCTTACCTTTAATACTATAATATCCGGGGAAAGTTCCTACAAGCTCAGATAGCGACTGTTTTTTTCGCGAAAGCGCCGACAGCGTCAGCGCCGCCGCGATCAGCGAGTCGCGCCCGGCATGAAAATCCGGGTAAATCACCCCGCCGTTTCCCTCGCCGCCGATCACCGCCTTCTTCTGCCGCATCATCGCAACCACATTGGACTCGCCAACCTTCGAATAATGCACCGTCGATCCCATCGCCCCGGCCACATCGGCGGTGGCTTTCGAGGTCGAGAGATTGATGACTGTCGCCCCTTTGCGCGACCGAAGAACCTCCTGCACAGCAATCGTCAGCGAATATTCTTCGCTGATTGGCCGGCCATGTTCGTCAACCAGCGCCAGACGGTCGGCATCCGGATCACAGGCCATGCCCAGATCGGCCTTGCGGCGCTTTACTTCCCGCCCCAGCCGGGCAAGATTTTTCGGCGTCGGTTCCGGTTCATGCACAAAATTCCCGTCGCCGTCGCAGTTGATCCGATACACTTTGGCATTCAATTTTTCAAGCAGAGCGGGCAGGGCATACGAGCCGGCCGAATTGATCGCGTCCACCACCACTTTGAATCGCCGCTTGCGGATCGCCGCTTTCTGCACTGCTTTCACCGCCAGCGTCATCGCGATATGTTTGTCCGCCCATCCGGTCTGGGTCGATATCCGGCCCAATTTGCCGACCGGTTGATACGAAAACGCTTGTCCATTGAAGATAGCGTCGAGGGCCGAATACTCTTCGGCGGTGATGAACTCGCCGCTCTTACTGAAAAATTTCAGTGCGTTCCATTGGGCCGGATTATGCGACGCGGTCACGCAAATGCCCCCCGCCGCCTTCAATTTCTTCACCGCGATCTCGACGGTCGGCGTGGGGACAATGCCGATATCGATCACGTCGATCCCCACCGATATTAACCCCGAAATGACCGCCGCCTTGACCATCTCCCCCGAAGGCCGGCTGTCCCGCCCGATGACCACCGTGCCCCGTTTGAGCAATGTGCCGAACGCGCACCCGTATTGCGTCACCAGCACCGGATCGAGCCCGTTGCCGACCACCCCGCGTATGCCCGAGGTTGACTTGATAAGCTGTTTGGATTGTTCCGTCATCGTAACTGTTCTTTGCTCAGTCGAATAAGTTCACGAAAAGTCATTGTCTCTTGTTCTATTATCGTCCGACCAAAGATAATGCATTATTTCCTGTTCGTTCCACGATATTTCCCCGTCAACACCCGGCGCATCGGGTCGTGCAGATGCCCGTTGGTTGCGAGCAGGTCGGGATCGGTGATCGCGTACGGTTTCCCGTTGACCCGCGAGTACTTCCCGCCCGCCTCCTTCAATATAAGCACCGCCGCCGCCGTATCCCAGGGGTGTAATTTAAGCTCCCAGAACCCGTCAAGCCGCCCGGCCGCCACCCAGCAGAGATCGATGGCCGCCGAGCCGGGTCTACGAATCCCCTGTGCTTGCTTCGCCATGCGGGCGAAATAGCCGAGGTTGTTCCTCCTCGAGGTTCCGATATCATACGCAAATCCGGTGGCTAACAGCGCCCGTTCAAGATTCTTTTCTCGCGAAATATGCAGGCGTTGTTTGTTGAGGTACGCCCCGCGCCCTCGCGCCGCATGAAACAATTCCCCGCGCTCCGGATCGCACACCGCCCCGGCGATAACCTCGCCGTCGTACTCCACTGCAATCGATACACAGTAGATGGGAAATCCGTGAGCGAAATTCACGGTGCCGTCGAGCGGATCGATGATCCATCTGAACCGCGAGGCCCGTTTTCGCTTGATCGTATCTTCCTCGGTCAAAATATCATGATCCGGGTACGCCCCGTTGATCTTCTCAACGATAAACCGCTCCGACGCCAGATCGACTTCGGTGACCGGATCAATCCGTCCCTTGTAGGACACGGCGACACGACGACTGAACCCGCGTTTCAGCAAATCACCGGCCTCCACCGCCAGAGCGCAGACCCGCTTGTATAAAGCCAATTGATCGCGGTTGGACAGCATCATCTCACCCACCCGCGCTCTTCCCGCTTTCCTGCGCCAGCTTGCCGCCGGTTTCGGCCTGACGTTTGTACTGGAGCTGGTACAGCCGGTAATAGATGCCGCGCTGATCGAGCAGTTCCTGATGCTTCCCCATCTCGCGAATCTCGCCGTGGTGGAGCACGATGATCTTGTCGGCCTTTTCGATGGTGGAGAGCCGGTGCGCGATGATAATCGAGGTCCGCTCGGCCAACAGTTCATCCAGCGCCGTCTGAATCAGCCGTTCCGTTTCGGTATCGACCGAGCTGGTTGCCTCGTCCAGAATCAATATATCCGGATTGAAGGCCAGCGCCCGCGCAAACGACAGCAACTGCTTCTGCCCGGTGGACAGAGTCGCCCCCCGTTCCTGAATCTGGGTGGCAATCCCGTCGGGCATCCGGTCGAAAAACCGGTCATATCCGACTCTGCGGAGCGCCTCGCGGATCCGCTCATCGCTGATATTTTTGTCGCGAAGCCGCACGTTCGAGGCGTAATCGCCGCTGAAAAGAAAGACGTCCTGCAGAACCAGCCCCAGATGCGAGCGAAGCTCCCCGATCGCCATGCTCTTCAGCTCTACGCCATCCAGCTTGATCGACCCCTTCTGATAATCATAGAATCGATAAAGTAGTGACGCCAGCGAACTTTTCCCCGCCCCGGTGGCCCCCACCAGCGCGACCTTCTCCCTCGGCGCCACGGAAAACGAGACATTTTTCAGCACCCAGTCGGAGTCATTGTAGGCAAACCAGAGATTCTCGATATCGACCCGACCGGCAAAGGTGCGGATAGCCGCCGGCTTCGGCGAATCGGCAATCGTCGGCGGCGTGTCCAACAGCTGAAAAATCCGCTCCGATGAAGCCATCGACGACTGCAAAATATTGTACTTTTCGGACAAATCCTGAATCGGCCGGTAGAACCGCTGGACCAGTTGGATGAACGCCACCAGTTCGCCGAAGGTAAGCAATCCAACTCCGATCTGCCGTCCGCCGAAGTACAATAACAGCCCCACCGAAAGCGTGCCGATCAATTCCACCGTCGGGAAGAACACGGCATAATAATGCACCGACCGA
>JACRAV010000344.1 GCA_016213305.1 Candidatus Zixiibacteriota bacterium
AGCATGAGCGCTATCGACCGAGGCGGATGCCCGTGTTGGGCTGACAGTGTTTCAATCAGTCCGACAAAGTTTATCCTGAGCAGGTACCGATGAACCGGGACGGGTACCTTCCACTCGTCGAGCTTGCTTTTGTTCATCACGACTGGCGCTGGCAAAGTTGTTTTCAATTCATCGATGAGGGACGATTCAATCGGGATGGGCGCCGAGTCGGTATCGGGATACATCCGGTCGGGCCCCGGAAGGACGCGCTCAAAGCGGGTGGTGCCATCGGGCATGGACTGCCGCGTCTCGTTCGGGACGCCGGTCATGGCAATGCGGCACCGCTCCTCGATGACCTCGATTGCCGTGCGGACATCCTCCGATGCTCCCCACACGACTATCTGCGCATCTTCGAGTCCCGCATTCAGCCGGGTGCGAATCCGATGCCATTCGTCTTCCGAGATCACCGGTTCGAGCATTTCGGAGTACAGCATGTTCGGGCGTTCGAGGCCGGCAATAACTTTCAGCCGGTCGCTCAGTTCGTCGGCGAACACCCGTCCCGGCTGGGTGAAGAACGCCAGAAGCCCGGCGAAGCGCGGCAGATTTATGGCGATGATATCCTGACCAGCGACCCGGGCGGCGCGAAGCGGGCCGAATGCAGTTCCGCAATCCTCGACATTCAAAGGCGAAGTGGTGATACGCCAGGCCGCCGGATCGGTCTTTCGAAGGGTCAACTCATCCTTGATCAAGAGCAGGGCTTTTTGCCGGAATCCCTCGTTATGCGTCAATTCAGGGATCCAGCGGATTTTTGACACCCCTTTGATCTCGACCCGGGTCCCGCCCGTAATGCTGACATTGACATCCTCGCGCGCGGCGCCGATCCCCGTGCGGACCTCGCCGGATGACCGGGCCAGAAATCTGAGATACTGGGCCGCTTCAGCCGCCTCGTCGGGCGTCAGCATGTCCGGATAGGTGACTGTCTCGATCAGCGGCATGCCGAGCCGGTCGGTGCGGAAGACCCGCGTGTGGCCGATATCGGAGACCTCGCGGCAGGAATCTTCTTCAATACTGAGTTGAATGATGCGAACGGTCTTTTCCTTGAGCGGTCTATGCCCTTCAATCGCCACAATACCGGTGCGCTGGAATCCGGTCGGAATCGAACCGTCCAGATACTGCTTGCGGGTCACATGCAGTTCGCCGACCACCGTCATATTCAGAATCAATGAAATGCGCAGGGCGATCCGGAGCGCCTCGCGGTCAATCAGGAACGGCGGAGTGTCGTCGATCTCGTAGGTGCATGCCGATTCGTTGCGGAGGCGATAGACGATGGTCTTGCGCGTCTTGAATTCCATGAGCGCGGTGCCGTCGTATTCGCCCAGCTCAGAGAGAGTGGGGCGCATGTGGCGGATGATTTCGGCGTCAAAATCATCGGGCTTCTGGTACCGTCGGGCAGGACACCGGCAGAAGAGCTTGCCCGATGTTTTGAGTTGCTGGTGGATTTCGAGACCGCACTTGAAGCCGAGGGCACGATACGTTTCGGGGGTGGCGGCGCGACGGTGAACGTACCCGGTCAGGGCGCGGGTGCGGTCGAAGGTGTCGCGCGGACGGCGTTGATCGGGGATCACTTCAACGGAGGGAATCGGTTTCGGGTCGCTCATAGGTGCCTGCCGGTCAGGGCAGGCCTAAAGGTAGGTCACAGCCGGGTCCTATTCAAGTCCTTTGCGCGTCCGAAGCCGATTCGATCGATAATTGTTGTCGGGCGCCGGATGATCAGTAGTCACTCAATCCCTGAGTCAGCTTGAGAATCCGATCGGCCGGGATTGCCACCCAGTTCTCCACCTGATGTGCGCCGTGGCCCCGGCTGATAATTGAGACCTTGGCCGCCGTCTCTTCGTCGGGGGCTTCGTAGATGTCCATGTAGTCCCAGTACCCCAACAGCGCGTAGTGGGCCTTGAACTGAACTTCGGGGCATTTTTCTTTGATCTGCTCGATCCAGGTGCGCCCTTTGCGGGCGTGATCCTGCATCCGTGAGCCGAGGTCGACCAGAAGAGCGTCGGCCGGGGCGAGCTTCGTCACCATGACGAATGTCTTCACCGCACACCTCCATTTGGCTTCTGTCGGCGCGACACGCGAGGAACAACACATCTTCGGCCCGCGCGACCGGCGCCGTTATATTAGTGTACGACTTTAGTCGTCGAACTGTTTTCTCCTGCGCTCACTTTTTCGGATCCGGTATTGTGGCGTCTATGTGCGCCAACCGCCGGGCAATCTCCACTTTCTTTTCCAATTCCGCCGATGCCCGGATCACCAGCTTGGCGCCGTCGGGGGACCCGCCGCCGTGCATACATCCGGGAACACCCGATCCCATAGTTGACCACTCCACCAACCGGGCCGCACGGGCGCGGGCTTCGGCTGGAGCGGCCGCCGTCATATACTTCCTGATAAGATAACCATATTTCTCGGAGTTGAAGTCTTTTGAGGACGGCATACAACCAGTCTCGCCGATTCCGCCCGCGATATCCTGCGCCAGAACCGAGGTCTCATACGGCAGAGTAGCCACATGCACCTTGTTCACGTTGGACAACAGCGGATCGCACAACCAGGCGCCTGACTCGTGCCGTTTCCCCATGGCCGCGGCGGCTATGCCCATGCCATAGGTGGTCTCGTTATTCACGTACATACGGGTGAGCTTGTCGTTGAACACTTTGGATGAAAGGCCACCGGTCCGGGCGGTGAGAATGGCCGCACCGGTCTTGATATCCCCCTGTCCAGCAACACATCCGCCGATGGCCGCCCGATACGGCATGATGAAATAGCTGACCGCCCTGCCGGTGTAGGCATACTCTCCGCACATGAAGACCCGATCGTGGGGCACGAACACATCTTCAAAAAAGAGAAATGCCTGGGTGATTCCCCCCTCGGTAACCGGGTTATCGAACCCGTCTTCCTCATCACGGGTATCACTCGGGTGTCGGGTTTCAACGATGGTGAGGCCGTCGATATCGCGCGGAATGACGAAAGCCAGCGCACAGCCGGCATCGGTTTCATTGTAAGCCGAACCGGGAATGACAAATATCTCATTGGATGCCGCCACGCCACAGATCATCAATTTGGCCCCGCGCACCACGATACCGTCACTTCGTTTTTCCGCCAGATGCAGATAGACATCCCGATCGGTCTGCTGTGACGGTGCTTTTGTGCGATCCCCCTTGGCATCGGTGAGAGCGCCCGCAATGGTGATGTCTTTCGCCTGAGCGCCCCTAAGCCAAGTCAGGAGACGTTGATGGTAGTCGGTGCCAAGATCGTGGTCCATCTCCCAGGTGGTGACAAACATGGCGTTGAGCGCGGCCCACCCGGCGCATCGTCCGCCGGTGCAGGTGCCGGTGAGATGGAACATCAATCGCTTCATGGCGCTGTTGGCGTACATCTCCTCAGGTGAGCGAATGACCGAAAGGTACCGGCTGATCGGCTCACCGGTGAGATGCGAGACGGTTGTTACCTTATCCTTCAGATTGGGATCGGCGGCCGCCTTGAACGTCCACCCGTGACCCTCGACCGTGCGCCTGGTGGCCGGATGAGTGGTTACGTCGGTGATGAGTTGATCGAATTTATGGATATTCGGCCTCAGCTTGCGGAGCGAGGCGAGATAGTCATCGTATGATATCAGCGCCATTACAATCTCCTGTCGCCGGTAATCCGGCCGAACTTGTTTCTTACGCCCTACATATGCTCTTTGACCAGTTGACCCAGCCGCATGATCCCTTCGTCGATTTCGGCCATCGTCGCGCACGAAAAGTTGAGCCGCATGGTGTTCTCGCCGCCGCCATTGGCAAAGAACGGCGAACCGTACACATAGGCAACTTTTCTCTCCACCGCAATCGGGAACAACTCCTTGGCCGACATGTGCGACGGAAGCTCCAGCCAGAGAAACAGGCCGCCCTCAGGTTTGGTCCACTTGACTTCGGTCGGGAACCGGGCTTCAAGCGCTCTGAGCATCCGGTCCCGTTTGGCCCGGTAGTCGGTGCGAATCTTTTCGATATGCGGGTCGAGATACCCATGCCGGATGAACTCGTAGATCACATACTGGCAGAAGGTGCTGGAGTGAAGGTCGGCGCATTGCTTGACCTTTTCGAACTGGGCCACGATTTCTTTGGGGCCGTTGATCCAGCCGAGTCGCAGTCCGGGACTGATGATCTTGGAAAACGAACGAACCGCGATCACCGCATCGCCGCCGTACGACTTGATGGTGGGGAGCCGGTTCGGGGTGAAGTGCACGTCGCCGTACGGATTGTCGTCAACGATCGGGATATCGTACTGAATCGCAAGATCGACCAGCGCTCTTCGCCGCTCGACCGACATGGTAATGCCGGTCGGATTCTGAAAGTTGGATACTGTGTAGATCAGTTTGGGTTTATGGCGGCGGATCTTTTCTTCAACCTGATCGATCAGGATGCCGTCCTTGTCCATATCAACCGTAACGTATTTGGCCTGATAATAATTGAACGCCTGAAGCGCGCCAAGATAGGTCGGGTTTTCGACCAGCACATAATCGCCCGGGTCGATGAAGGCCCGCGCGATCAACTCTATTCCCTGCTGGGCGCCATTGGTGACCAAAATATTCTGGGATGTGCTGGGGGTGCCGCGTTCGCTGGCTCGTCGGGCCAGAATCTCCACCAACGGCGGCACACCGCGGGATAAACCATACTGGAGAGCGTCCGCTTTGTAGGTGTCAATCGCTTCCTCGGTAACGTCCTAGATAAGAACTAAGGTAAATA
>JACRAV010000347.1 GCA_016213305.1 Candidatus Zixiibacteriota bacterium
CGCAGATTTCACCCCACAACAGACCAACGGCGCCGGTGACAGCGCCGACGCCGTTGGATTGCGAGAAAGACGCCGGGACAGGACCGGTCGCCTTGAGGGGAGGGTCACCGGCAAGGAGCCGGCGGCGTCCCGTTGATAAACAAAAAGTCGATCAGACGGGACAGGTCGCCAATGTCGATACCGGACGACCCATCGCAGTTCGCTTCGCCCTCACAGCAAAGCGGCGACCGCGAGATGAAGAGGAAGTCGATCAATCGGGTCAGGTCGGAGATGTCAACCGACTGCTGGGGGTCACAATCGACATTTCCGGACCACTGATATCCGCATCCGTGATACGCCCCGCCGGGGTATTCGACCGGCACCAGTCGGGCCAGGGTGTCGGCCGCTTCGGCCCAGGCGATCTTGCCCCTGCCGGTGTAGGTGAACAACGGACCTGTGCCAAATGATGGGAACCGCCCCGATCCGGGAGGCAGGGGGGAAGCCAGGACATTGGTATAGGGACCGTCGTAATCCCAGCCCAGGATGATGGCCGGCGGAAGCTGGGAAGTCGGGGTGATATGGCCGTCGATAATGAAAAATACCGCGGCGAGGACACCGGTATATTTCAGCGCCACCATGTGTGCCGTGGTGTCGTTGGTGAAATACGCGGTGTCCATCGCGGCGGGGGAGGAGGATGGAATAGCTGGCGAGGAGGACGAAGGGATAGTCGAAAAGATCGGGAAGGGCCGGGCGTTTGACGCCTGGAGCGGGAATAGGGCGGCCGCGATAACCGCGATCGCACCGAGCGGCCGGTGGCCGATACGGCGAATAAACAACACACTACCTCCTTCGAGCCGACAGAGACAACCAAGTCGAAGTCAGTAGCTATAAATCGATAACGCGAGACTCAGGGAAAAACGGTTTTGGTTTGTTTCGATAGCAGTAGTACGTGAATACAATAATATGGCTGGGGGGTGTGTGTCAAGAGGAATGCGAAGAAATTTGCGGTTTGTCGATCTGAGCCGATCAGGCGCCCCCCTTCTCCTCCTCCAAATGAAACCGGTGCATAATCCGGTGGTACACGGGGGCGGCCAGGATGCCGAAGACCGCCAGAAAGA
Source organism: Candidatus Zixiibacteriota bacterium (assembly GCA_016213305.1). Classification (GTDB taxonomy): domain Bacteria; phylum Zixibacteria; class MSB-5A5; order GN15; family FEB-12; genus JACRAV01. Next base: position 1,098 of record JACRAV010000347.1, read on the forward strand.
CCACTCCGCTGAAAATCGCATAGAACGAGGCAAACAGCTTGGCCGAGGTGGTGTGAAGCGGGTCAACCGGACCCATCCCGCCCAGAATCATCGAGGCGTTCAGGGTGGCATCGATCCAGGGCATCCCCTCGGTCAGTCGGTACCCGATAATCCCGATCAACCAGGCGGCGACCAACACGGAAAGCCCGATCACACCGTTATTGATCAGACGGAGGGCGAATTCCTGCTTTGAGATCAGCGGTTCGTGTTTGTGTTCAAAGAGGAGGGTGCCTTTAGTCAGTTGTTTCACAAGATCTCCTTTGGTCGCTTGTGCTAATCCCATCCTGTAAAGCGGTGCCGTCTCCGGACCCGACACCGTACACCGGCAGGTCACACGCCGGTCAATCTGTCGATTGCCCGGCGCAAGACCTGCCGGAACAATCATACCGCCTACAGTCGGAGGATGGCACGAGCACGGGGCTCGTGCCCTACTTATTAAATGCCGCTTTGGTCGCTACCTCGCGGATGGCCGCCAGGGTTTCTTCGCGATACTTGTAATGTACTTCGTGACCGGTCCGGGGGAATAGTTTTAACGTTGCCTGCGGCAGGACGCTCTGGAGCCGCACCGCTTGCCGGGAGGGAGTGAGCAGGATATCACCCTCCCCCGCGAGGATGGCGACAGGAATTGTGGTTCGTGAATAATTGTCCGACTGCTCGGCCAGGTCATGCGAGAAATGGCGCATTTCCTCGGCAAAGGCGGCGAATTGTTTCGGCCGGAGCGAGAAGGCCAGCACCGAATCGAGGACATCGGGGGGGAGCGGGTCCGGACGGAAGGCGCGCCGTGCCCAGATTCTGGCCTGGGGTCGGGCGATCGGCACGAACATCGTGTTGGCCAGCAGGGGTCCTACCAGCGGCAGGCCCACGACATAGGCGAACACGGACAGGTAGTGTGGTTCCGGGTATCCAGCCGGGGAGATGAGCACCAGGCCGGCGATTTCGTCCGGATGCTCACTTGCCCACCTCAGGGCCACCGCGCCACCATAGGAGTACCCCACCACTATGGGCCGTGTGATACCCAGTCGGCGCACGGCCTCTCGAATCGCCCCGGCATTGTATGGGATTGTGAGCGGCTGATCGGCGGCAGTGTCGCTGTATCCATGACCGGGACGATCCACCACGATTGTCCGAAACTCGGTTGATACCAGGTCGAAGATGGAGCGGCGGAAGTTGAAGAGCGTGCCGTCGGAGCCATGGATCATCACCACCGGCGTGCCTGAGCCCTCTTCGATATAGTGAACTTTCGACGGGCCGATATCGACAAATTTTCCAGCAGGCGGATGAGTGATGTAGGTGCGCCTGACATGCCGGATTGTGTACAGGCGTCCGGCCAACAAGATGAGAAGGACAAGGCCGAGCAGGATCAGGAGTAAATGCATACCTCACAGTTCGAGCCAGGGATGATGGGTCGAACCAACAGCAATGTAGCGGGAGTTGATAGTGCGGTAAAAGAGGTTATTTGGAGCCAACGTCGCCACACGCTAACCAAATCTCCGGCAACCCGTTGTGCAGTCGGGTCTTTTCGCGGAAAGAGGGGGACTTTCCGCCAATCTGCTTGACATTTGGGTCGGGTTTTGATTGTATTGGAAAGTTTGCAAGCGCCCCGTTGGGCGGGTGCTGACCTATTGTGCAGAAGGAGCCGCCTTGGAGACCAAGGAATCGACGGTCGCGACATATCCCGACCTGTTTGAGAAATGTTACAACTTTCTCGCCCCGGATCAAGTCCGGGCGATGGGTATTTATCCATATTTCCACCCGATTCAGTCCCCTCCGGGCGACGAGGTGATCGTCGATGGCAAGCCGTGCATCATGGCCGGCTCCAACAACTACCTTGGACTGGTCAATCATCCGAAAGTGAAACAAGCGGCGGCCGACGCCGCCCTTAAATTCGGGTCTGGGTGCACCGGCTCGCGGTTCCTCAATGGGACGCTGGATATGCATCTTGAGTTGGAACAGCGGCTGGCCAAGTTTGTCAAACGCGAGGCCGCGCTTTGCTTTTCGACCGGGTTTCAGACCAATCTCGGAACAATTTCCTGTCTGGTCGGGAAGAATGACGCCGTCATCATCGACCGTCAGGATCATGCCTGTATTGTCGATGGATGCCGGCTGGCGTACGGCAAGACGTACAAGTTCGCCCATAACGACATGAACGATTTCGAACGGGTGATCTCCAATGTCCGCAGGAATAATACCCGTGGCGGAATTCTGGTGGTGGTGGACGGGGTGTTTTCGATGGAAGGGGATATCATCGATCTGCCAAATCTGGTCCGGATCGCCAAACGGTTCGGCGCGAAAATCATGGTGGACGATGCTCATGCGGTCGGCGTTCTTGGCCCAACCGGGGCCGGCACGGCCGAGCATTTCGATCTGATAGATGAAGTCGATCTGGTGATGGGAACCTTTTCCAAGTCGTTCGCGGCGCTGGGTGGTTTCATCGCCGGCAAGCGGCCGGTTATCGAATATATAAAGCACACAGCGCGGGCGTTGATATTTTCGGCCTCAATTACCCCGTCGTCGGCCGCGGCGGTTCTGGCGGCGCTGGACATTATCGAGGCCGAACCGGAGCGGCGGGACCATCTGTGGCGCAACGCCCGACGCATGCAGGGCGAGTTCCGGCGGTTGGGATTCGATATCGGTCATTCGCAGACGCCGATCGTGCCGATCCGGGTGGGCGAGGACCTCGAATGTTTCAAGTTCTGGCGCGCCCTCTACGACAACGGCGTGTTCACCAACCCGGTCATTTCGCCGGCGGTGCCGCCGGGTCAGGGGATGATTCGCACGTCGTACACCGCCACCCACACCGACGCCCATCTCGACAAAGTCGTCGAAGTCATCGCCCGTGTCGGGCGCGAAACCGGCTTGATATCGTAGGCGTATGGCAGACGTTGACGTTGTCGAAGTCGAATCATCGGGCCAGCTCGATCAGTTTATCCACTATCCCTTCACGCTCTACAAAGACGTGCCGCAGTATGTCTTTCCGTTGATCGTGGAACGGAAAGAGTTTTTCGACCAGAAGAAGAATCCGTTCTACCGCACCGCCCGGGTGAAACTGTTTTTGGCGATGCGCGACGGGGAAGTGTGCGGGCGGATCGCCACCTGTGTCAATTTCGCCCACAACCAGTACCACCAGGAGAAGACCGGCTTTTTCGGTTTCTTTGACACGCCGGACGATTTCGATATCGCCTCCCGCCTTCTGAAAGTCGCCATGATTACGTTGAAGAAGGAGGGGATGGAGAAGATGCGCGGTCCGATGAACTTCTCCACCAATCACGAGATCGGGTTTGTGGTCGAAGGGTACGATACGCCCCCGACCGTGATGATGCCATGGAATTTCCCGTATCAGGTCAAACTGGCCGAGCAGTTCGGGCTTAAGAAAGTGATGGATCTGCTGGCGTGGGAGTTGACCCGCGAGGATGGTATCCCGGAACGGATTCAAAACGTGGTGGCCAAAATGGCGGCCCGCTCGAAGATCACCCTCCGGTCGCTCAAATTGCGCGACTGGGACGCCGAAGTGGAGCGTCTCAATGCGGTGTATAACGCCGCCTGGGCGCCCAACTGGGGGTTTGTGCCGATGGACAAGTCGGAGTTCACCCACATGTGCGGGCAACTTCGCCAGATCGCCGACCCGGACCTGGTACTGATCGCCGAGTTTGAAGGGAAGCCGGTGGCTTTTTCGGTAGCCCTGCCCGACATCAATCAGGCCCTGATCCGACTGAAGGGGCGCCTATTGCCGTTCGGTCTGCTCAAACTTCTCTGGCATACGAAGATCAGGAACAAAGTGACGACCGTCCGCCTGATCACGATGGGTGTTATTCCCGAGTTCCAGCGCCGGGCAATCGACATGGTTTTCTTCGTGGAGACCTTCAGACGTGCCGTTGACAAGGGGTACAAGGTCGGCGAATTGTCCTGGACGCTTGAGACCAACGAGCTGATGATCCGCTCGGCGGGGGACATGGGCGGCAAGCTCAAGAAGAAGTACCGTATAGTGGAAATGCCGCTCTAAGCGGTTCGGTCTTCGGCGGCCGGATTTTTTCCACTTGAACGTTTCCGCGCTCTCATCGTTATTGATACTATGAACTACCGCCTTTGTCTTGCCGGTCTGCTGATCGTCAGCGTGACGTGCGGGTGTGTGTCGCGCTACCGGCTGGCGCTCCATCTGAGCGTTGATAACATGCACCGTCAGGTCAAGGTCGAACAGACCCAGCTGGTGCTCGACGCCCGCCTGGGCGATCCTTTCGGCGAGCAGAAAATTCTCTCCGGATCGAA